>CP116499.1:0-172500 GCA_030849405.1 Candidatus Psyllophila symbiotica
ATGAATTATCAAGTTTTAGCAAATAAATGGAGACCTAAATTTTTTAAAGATATTATTGGTCAAGAGCATATTTTAATATCTTTAATAAATAGTTTTTTATTAAATAGAATACATCATGCTTATATTTTTTATGGTATCAGAGGTGTTGGAAAAACAACAATTGCTCGTTTATTATCTAAAAGTTTAAATTGTTTAAAATATATTTCATATAATCCATGTGGTTATTGTAATAATTGTAAACAAATAGATAATGGTGTTTTTGTTGATTTAATTGAAATAGATGCTGCTTCTAAAACAAAAGTAGAAGATACTAGAGATATATTAGATAATATATATTATAAACCTATTCAAGGTCGTTTTAAAATTTATATTATAGATGAATTTCATATGCTTTCACATTATAGTTTTAATGCTTTATTAAAGACTTTAGAAGAACCTCCAGAACATGTTAAATTTTTATTAGCAACTACAAATATTAATAAAATACCTGAAACAATTTTATCTCGTTGTTTTAAATTTAATCTTAAAAAAATTAAAAAAAAACAAATTTATTATCAATTAAAAAAAATTTTAAAAATTGAAAAAATAGAATTTGATATAAATTCATTAAAAAGTTTAGCTTATGCTGCAAATGGAAGTATGAGAGATGCATTAACATTAACTGAACAAGCTATTGTTATTGGTGAAGGAAAAATAAATATAAATATTGTAAATAAAATGTTAGGTTTTTTAAATAATGAATACCCTATATATATATTAGAATTAGTTGTAAATAATAATGTTAATAAAATTATGGATCAGATTATAAAATTATCTTTAATTAATATAGATTGGGATAATTTATTAATAGAAATATTAACAATTTTACATAATTTATTAATTATGAATTTATTAAATAAAAAAAAAATTTATAATAAATATATAAATATTAAGTATCGTTTATATAATTTATATAATATTTTACCACTTAAAATTATAAAATTATATTATAAAATTATTTTATTTGGTAGAAAAACATTAATTTATTCTCCAAATAAAAAAATTGGTGTTGAAATTATTTTACTTGAAATTTTATCAATTAATTTTAAAAAATCTGATTTTTTTTTATTAAATAATAAAAAAAAATTTTTTTATATTAAACATAATATTAAAAAAAAAAGTAAAAATAATTTATTTTTTTTTTTAAATTTTATATATATTAATAAAAAAAAAAAATTTTTAATTAATGTTAAATATTTTAATATTAAAAAAAAAATAATTGATATTATAAATTTTAATATTAAAACATTATTATTTAATAATATTAATAATTTTTTTAATAATTTAAAGTATAAAAATATAAATATTGATATAAAAATAAAATATATTATATTAAAAATTAAAAAAAAAATAAAATTTATAATTTTAAATTTTAATTATATTAATAATAAAAATTTTAAATATTATTTAAATAATATAAATATTAAAATTAAAAAAATATTTAAAAAAATAATAAAATTATTTTTTATAAAATATAAAAATATTTATAATAATTATTTTAATTTAATTATTAAAAAAAATAAAAAATATAGATTAATAATAAATAAAATAAAAAAAAAAAAAAATATTAAAAAAATAAAACTTTTATTTAATATTAAATTTAATAATAGTTAAAATATAATACTTAATAAAATTAAAGTATTAATTTTTAATTAAATTAAGTTGATTACGAATTTGTTTTATTGTTAATTTATAATTATCACTTTTAAATATAGCAGTTCCTATTACAAAAATATTAGCACCCATTTTAGCAATTTTTAAAATATTATTTATATTAATACCACCATCTACTTCTAAATTAATATTATATCCACTATCATCAATAATTTTTTTTGCTCTTTTAATTTTATTTAAAATTTTAATTATAAATTTTTGTCCTCCAAAACCTGGGTTAACTGACATTAATAATATTGTATCAATTTTATTAATAATATTTTTTAAACAATTTAATGATGTTTCTGGATTAATAGCTATACCTACTTTACAATTATTTTTTTTAATTAATTTTATAGTTTTATTTATATTATTTGTTGTTTCTGGATGAAAAGATATAATATTTGCTCCTGCTTTTATAAATTCAGGTATTATTCTATCTACTGGTTTAACCATTAAATGAACTTCTATATATGTTTTAATACCATAATTTCTAAGAGATTTACATATCATAGGACCAAATGTTAAATTTTTGACATAATGATTATCCATAACATCAAAATGTAACATATTTGCACCAGAATTTAAAACATTTGTTATATCTTTACCTAATCTTGCAAAATCAGCAGATAATATAGATGGTGAAATTAAAAATTTTTTCATTGTTTTTTCTCCATAATTAAATATTTATAATTTATTTATTTTAAAAAAAAATTTTAAAATTAATTATATGTATTCTATTTTTAAAATTTTATATTTTATTTTACCTATTGGTGTTTTTATATATATAATAGTATTTTTTTTTTTTCCTATTAAATTACTAGCTATAGGTGAATATATTGAAATTAAATTTTTTTTAATATTTGATTCGTTATCACAAACTATACGATATTTAAATTTTTTTTTAATATTTAAATTTATAATAGTTACTGTAGATCCAAATATAACTATACCTCTATTTTTAATTTTAGTAATATCTATAATTTTAGAATATATTAATTTAAATTCAAATTTTCTAATTTTTTTTTCAATTAAATTTTGTTGTTCACGAGCAGAATGATATTCAGAATTTTCTTTTAAATCACCATATTTTCTTGCTTTTATAATTTCATTTATTATTTTAGGTCTAATTTCATTTTTTAAATAATTTAATTCTTTTTTAATTTTTTTAAAACATTGTATTGTTATTAATTTTTTTTTCATATTTATTTTAAATTTAAATTAATTATATTTTTTTATATTTTAAATAATATTTTAAAATTATTAAATTTTAAAATTTTTAAATAATTTTAAATATAATTAAATTTAAATAAAATAATAATTTTAATAGGATTATATTATGTATAACTTTTTATTAATATTTTTTATTATAATATCAATTATTATTAATATTTTTATTATATTACAAAATAATAAAGATAATATATATAATAAAGTTAAAAAAAAATATTCAAAAAATAATATTAATAAAATAATATTATTTTTAATAGCTTTATTTTTTTTTATTAATTTATTAATTACAAATATTAACATTAAAAATTTTAAAAATCTAAAATTGTATAAAAATAAAGAAAATATAATTAATTCAAATAATATAACTAATTAATTTTTAAACAAATATTATAATATTTAAATTAAATTTTTAAATTAAACAATATATTTATAATATAAATTTAATATTTTAAAATTATTAATTTAATTAATTAAATATGATTATTATTAAAAAAAATAAAAAAAATATATATTATAATAATAAAAAAAATATTATTTTAAATAAAAATATATATATTAAATATTATAATAAATATAAATTTAATGTTATTAAATATAAAAGTATTTCTTTATTAAAATTAATAAATATTATTAAAATAAAATATAATAAATTAATAGAAAAATTAATTAAATTTAAAGTTATAATAAATAAATATATTATTAAAAAAAAACAAATATATTTTATTTTAAAAAAATTTAATAATAAAATAATTTTATATAATAATATATTTAAAAAAAAAATTTGTAAAACAAATAAAATTAATAATAATAAATTTAAAAAAAAAATTCCAGTTGTTACAATAATGGGTCATGTAAATCATGGTAAAACAACTCTATTAGATTATATTAGATCAACAAAATTAGCGTCACAAGAATCTGGTGGTATTACTCAACATATTGGTTTTTATAATATTAAAACTAAATACGGAATAATTACATTTTTTGATACACCAGGACATAAAGTATTTACATCAATGCGAAAAAGAGGTGTTAAAAATACAGATATTGTGGTTTTAGTAATTGCTGTAAATGATGGTGTTATGCCTCAAACAATTGAAACAATAAAATATATTAAAAATTTAAATATTCCATTAATTATTACAATTAATAAAATAGATAAATGTAATTATAATACAAATATTATTAAAAATGAATTAGCAAAATATGAAATTATATCAGAAGATTGGGGTGGAGAAACACAATTTATAAATATTTCAGCTAAAACTGGAAAAGGTGTTAAAAATTTAATTAAAGCAATTTTATTACAATCTGAAATATTAGAATTAAAAGAAAAAAAAAAAAAAATATCTAAAGGTATTGTTATTGAATCATATTTTGATAAAGGAAATGGACCTATTGTTACTGTATTAATTAAACAAGGTATTTTAAATGTTGGAGATATAATTTTACATAACTTAAAATATAGTAAAATAAAATATATGTATAACTCTTTTGGTAAAAAAATAAATTATGCTAAATCTTCTATACCTGTTGAAATAATAGGTATGACTAATATACCTAAAAATGGTGATGAAATATATTTTTTAAAAAATAAAAAAAAAATTTTAAAAGATAAAACAAAATTAATTATTAAAAAAAAAAAAAAAAAAAAAAATACTTTAAATTTAAGTAATTACAAAATATTAACAATAAATATTATATTAAAATCAGATACATTAGGTTCATGTGAAGTTATTAAAAAAGAATTATTAAAATTATCTAATTTAAAAATAAAAATTAATATTATTAATTTCGGAATTGGTGATATTTCAGAAAGTAATTTAATCATGGCTTTAAATAATAAAGCAATTATAATATGTTTTAATATTAAAAAAAATTATTTAATACATAAAATAAATTATTTAGAAAAAATTGATATTCGTTATTATTCAATTATATATGATTTAATTAATGATATTAAAAAAGAAATTAAATTATTAATATCTAAAAACAAAATTAAAATAATTGGTTTAGCTAATATAATAAATATTTTTAAATCTGAAAAATTAGGTTTTATAGCTGGTTGTATAATAATAAAAGGTATAATAAAAAAAAATGATCAAATTAGAATTTTACGTAATAATAAAGTAATATATATAGGAAAAATAAAAACATTAAAACATTTTAAAGAAAATGTTAAAGAAGTAAATAATGGTATGAAATGTGGTATTTATATTAAAAATTTTGATAATTTTAAAATTAAAGATAAAATTGAAGCATTTAATTTAATTAATTAAAAAGAGATTATTTATGTCTAAAAAAAAAATACGTATTAAAAAAATAGAACAACAAATATATAAAATTGTTTCTATAATATTACAACAAAAAATTAAAAAACCAAAAAAACTAATTTTTACTATAACAAATATTTTACTAACTAATAATTTAATGTATGCTAAAATTTATATTACTATATTAAATTGTATTATAAAAAGTAACATTAAATTTAAAGAAAAAAATTTAATTAAAAAATTACAAAATTATTCTAAATATATACGTTTTTTATTAGGTAAATTAATAAATTTAAAATTAATACCAAAATTAATTTTTATTTATGACACATCTTTTAAAAATAATTTATATATATCAAATTTAATAAATAATAATTTTAAAAAAAAATATTAATAATTTTAAAATTATTATTTATTTTAAATTTAATATTAATAAAATTTAATAAGTTTAAATATTTATGAAAAAAAATAATAACTATATAGTAGAACAAATAAATATATTTAGTAAAAAAATTAAAAATTTAAAAACTCATTTTTTAATACATAAAAAAGATCAACATAGTCGTATAGGTTTGTTAAAAAAAATTATGCATCGTAAAAAATTATTAAAATATTTTAAAAATAATAATTTTAAAAAATATTTAATATTTAAAAAAAAATAAATATTTATTAATATTTTACAAACTATATATATTTAATAAAATTTTAAAAATTAAATAATATATTTTAATAAGGATAACATTACTTGAATAAATTTCATGAATTAAAATTTGAATACGGTCAAAATAAAATTAAAATTAAAACAGGTTTAATTGCAAAACAAGCTAATTCTGCTGTTATTGTCGATATTGATGATACAGTTGTTTTAGTTACTGTAGTAAGTAATAAAATAGAAAATAAAGAACAAAATTTTTTTCCACTTATAGTAAATTATCAAGAAAGATCATATGCTAATGGTAAAATACCAGGTAGTTTTTATAGACGTGAAGGTCGTCCTAATGAAAGAGAAATTATAATTTCAAGATTAATTGATAGATCTATTAGACCTTTATTTTCTAAAAATTTAAATTTAGAAATTCAAATAATTGCTACTGTTATTTCATTAAATCCTTTAATTAATCCAGATATTCCTTCAATAATCGGTGCTTCAGTTGCATTATCATTATCTGATATTCCATTTTCAAAACCAATTGGTGCAGCTCGTATAGGTTACATTAACAATAAATATATATTAAATCCAAACATAAATGAATTAAAAAAAAGTGATTTAAATTTAATTGTTTCTAGTAATTATAAAGCAATTTTAATGGTTGAATCTGAATCAAATTTAATAAATGAAGATATAATATTAAATGCTATTATGTATGGATATAAAAAACAACAAATTGTTATTGATAATATTAATAAATTTGTAAAACAAATTGGAAAAAAAAAAAAAAAATATCAAGATAATGAAATAAATTTTTTTTTAAAAAAAAAAATATTAAATTTATTACAACATGATTTACCTAAAATTTATAATATTAAAGAAAAACAAAAAAGAAAATTAAAATTTGATGAAATTAAAGAAAGTATTTTTAAAAAAATAATTATTGAAAATGAAAAATTAAATATTCAAGAATTCGAAAATATTTATTTAAATATTTTAAAAAAATTAATACGTAATAAAATTATAAATACGGATCAAAGATTAGACGGACGTAAATCAAATGAAATACGTGATTTAGATATTAAAATAAATATATTGCCTCGTATTCATGGATCAGCATTATTTACTAGAGGTGAAACTCAAACTTTAGTTACTGTTACTTTAGGAACTGAAAGAGATGCACAAAATTTAGATGAACTAATATGTGAAAAAATTAATTATTTTATATTTCATTATAATTTTCCACCATATTCTGTTGGAGAAATAGGTATATTATCATTACCTAAAAGAAGAGAAATAGGACATGGTTATTTAGCTAAAAAATCAATATTACCTATAATGCCAAAATTTAAAAGTTTCCCTTATACTATAAGAGTTGTATCAGAAATTACTGAATCTAATGGTTCATCATCTATGGCTTCAGTTTGTGGTGCTTCATTAGCACTTATGGATGCTGGTGTTCCAATTAAATATCCAATAGCTGGAATTGCAATGGGTTTAATTAAAAATGGAGAAAAATTTATTATTTTAACTGATATTATGGGTGAAGAAGATAATTTAGGAGATATGGATTTTAAAATTTCAGGTAGTTATAATGGTATTACAGCTTTACAAATTGATATGAAAATTGAAGGTATTGATAAAAAAATTATTAAAGAAACTTTAAATAAATCAAAAATTGCTAGATTATATATTTTAAATAAAATGTCTAAAATTATAAATAATCCTAAAAATGAAATTTCTAAATTTGCTCCAAGAATAAATATTATAAAAATTAAACAAAATAAAATTAGAGATTTGATTGGAAAAGGAGGTTCTGTAATACGTTCTATTACTGAAAAAACTGGAACTATTATTGAAATTGATAATGATGGTACAATTAAAATTTATTCTAATAATTTAGAGCAAATGAATTTTGCAACAAATAAAATTAATAAAATAACTGCTGAAATTGAAGTAGGTAATATTTATAAAGGAAAAGTAACTAAAATTGTTGATTTTGGTGCTTTTTTATCAATTAATGGTTATAAAGAAGGATTAGTTCATATTTCTCAAATTACTAATAAACATGTAAATAAAGTATCAGATTATTTAAAAATAAATCAAGAAATTTTAGTAAAAGTAATTGAAATAGATAATCAAGGTAAAATTAAATTAAGTATAAAAGATGCATTAATTAAAAAATAAAACAATAATATTTATTTTAGTTTTTTAAAAAATTCGAAATTTTATAACATAAATTTTTAATACCTTTATTTTTTAAACATGAAATAATAAAATAATTATTTTTCCATTTTATTTTTTTAATAATATTTATAATAATATTATCTATTTTTTTATTTATAATAAGATCTATTTTATTAAAAATTAACCAACATGGTTTTTTTAATAATTTAATATCATATTTTGTTAATTCATTTATAATAATTTTAATATTTAAAATAATATTTAATTTATTATATGGTTCAATATCTAAAAACAATAATAATAATTTACAATGTTTTATGTGTTTTAAAAATTTGTATCCTAATCCCTTTCCTTTTGATGCGTTTTTAATTAAACCAGGAATATCAGCAATTATAAAAGTTTGTTTATTTTTAATATAAACTGCACCTAAATAAGGTTTTATAGTTGTAAATGGATATGAATCTATTTTTGGTTTTGCTGATGATATTATATTTATAAAAGTAGATTTACCAGAATTAGGTAAACCTATTAATCCAACATCAGCTAATAATAATAATTCTAAATTAATATTTTTTTTCTCACCTAATTTACCATTTGTTTTTTTATATGGAGTACGATTAGTTGAAGATTTAAAATAATTATTACCTAAACCTCTTGTACCTCCTTTAGCTAATAAAATTTTTTTATTATTTATAAATATTTTTCCTAGAATTTTATTATTTATTTTATCTTTAACAATTGTTCCAATTGGTACATAAATATTTAATTTTTTACCATTTTTTCCAGTACATAAGTTTGATTTTCCATTTTTACCATCTTCAGCTTTATAAATTTTTTTAAAATTTAAATGCATTAATGTATTTATATTTTTATTAGCACATATATAAATATTTCCACCATTACCTCCGTTACCACCGTTAGGACCTCCATATGGAATATATTTTTCTCTTCTAAAACTAATACATCCATCTCCACCTTTTCCTGCAATTATTAAAATATTTGCTTCATCTATAAATTTCATATATTTACTTTCTAAAATATAATTAATAATTATAATTTATTAATTAAATTATATTTATTTTAAAATAATAATTTTTTTAATTAATTTATTTTTATTTTTATTTAAATATATAAAAAATATTTTTTTTTTATCAATTATTTTTTTTGGTGCTTTATTAATAAATTTTTTATTATTTAATTGTAATTTTATTTTAAAAATTTTATTATTTATTTTTTTAATTTTTTTTTTAATATAATTTAATTCAATATTTTTATTAATAAATTTTAATGGTAATAAAATTTCATTTCCATTTATTATTTTACTTAAAAATAATGGATTTTTTTTTTTTTTTGATAATATTTTTATTTTTTTTAAATTTGTCATTTTAATTATAAATTTTTTATTTTTATTAATTAATTTAATATTTTCTTTTTCAATATTATAAAATAATATATTTATTTTTTTTTTTTTAATACACATTTCAATTTTAATTTTTCTTATAGATATAATAATATTTTTAATCCATATTAAATTATTTATATCTTTTTTATTATAAATATTAATATTATATTTAGGGAAAGATTTCAACATTATAGTATTATTATTATTTTTATTATTTATTATTTTAATAATTATTTGCCAAATATTTTCTGTAATAAAAGGTATTATAGGGTGAGCAATTCTTAATAATTTTTCAAATATATAAAATAAAGTATAATAATTACTAAATTTTTCATTTAAATTACCATATTTTAAAATTATTTTTGAAAATTCTATATACCAATTACAAAAATCATTCCAAATAAATTCATATAAAATATTAATTGCTATATCAAATCTATAATTATTTAATGATATACAAAAATCTTTAATCATTATATTTAATTTAATTTGTATATAACGATCAAATAAAAAAAAATAATTATTATTATTTTTTTTATAATTATTACTATTATAATTATATTGTTTATAATAAATTATTATAAACTTATAAGCATTTAAAAATTTATTATAAAAATTTTGACATTTATCTAATTTTTTAAAATTTAAAAGTATACATCTGTTTGTATTTGATATATTTGATAAAAATAATCTTAAAACATCAGCACCATAAGATTTAATATTTTTTGAAAATTGATTTTTTATTTTTTTTTTAATTTTAATTATATTTTTTTTATTAATAATATTTTTAATTCTTTTTTTAATAAGATTTTTTAATGTAATTCCTTCAATAATATCTATTGGATCAATAATATTACCTTTAGATTTTGACATTTTTTTTTTATTAATATCACATATCAATCCAGTTATATATATTAATTTAAAAGGAATTTGAGAATCACCATTTTTTTTTTTAATAAAAAACATTGTTAACATAATCATTCTTGCTATCCAAAAAAAAATAATATCATAACCGCTGAAAATTATATTTGTTGGATGAAAATATAATAATGTTTTTGTTTTTTTAGGCCAACCTAAAGAAACAAATGTCCATAAACTAGAAGAAAACCATGTGTCTAATACATCATTATCTTGTTTTAATATAATATTTTTTTTAATTAAATTTTTTTTACGTATTTCAATTTCATTATTTCCAACATAAATTTTACCTTTTTTATCATACCATGCTGGTATTCTATGCCCCCACCATAATTGTCTAGATATACACCAATCTTGTATATTTTTCATCCAACCAAAATACATATTTTCATATTTTTTTTGTAAAAATTTTATTTTTTTTTCTTTAACTGCATTAATTGCATTTTTTGATAAAATTTGACTTTTTAAAAACCATTGATCTGTAAAAATTGGTTCGATAATTATATTCTGTTTATCATTATATGGAATATTAATTTTACAAATTTTAACTTTATTTAATAAACCTAATAATTTTAAATTTAAAATTATTAATTTTCTAGCATTATATAAATTTATATTTCTG
The DNA here is from genome assembly GCA_030849405.1 of Candidatus Psyllophila symbiotica. Lineage (GTDB taxonomy): Bacteria > Pseudomonadota > Gammaproteobacteria > Enterobacterales > Enterobacteriaceae_A. Next base: position 10,974 of record CP116499.1, read on the forward strand.
AATTTTTTAGGAATAAATGTTAAAAAATTATTATTAATTTTAGTTTTATTAATTATTATTGATTTATTTAAAATTTTACCATTTAACGATAATATATTTAATATATTTAATTTATGTTTTTTTGCAATTTCATAATCTTGAAAATCATGTCCTGGTGTTATTTTAACACAACCAGTTCCTTTTTTCATATTAACATATTTATCTGATATAATAGGTATATAACGATTAATTAAAGGTACAATAGCTTTTTTTCCTATTAAATTTTTGTATCTTTCATCTAATGGGTTTACTGCTAAAGCAGTATCTCCTAAAATTGTTTCAGGTCTTGTAGTAGAAACTATTATATATGGTTTTCCATTTATTGTTTTTAATTTTTTTTCTAAAGGATATTTAAAATACCAAATATAACCTTTTGTAATTTTATATTTTACTTCTAAATCAGATATTACAGTATTTAATTTAATATTACAATTTACTAATTTTTTTCCTTTATAAATTATTTTTTTTTTAAATAAATTTATAAAAATTTTTTTAACTGCTATTGAAAAATTATGATCCATTGTAAATATTTCTTTATTCCAATCAACAGATATACCTAAACGACGTATTTGATTATTTATAATATTAACTATTTTTTTTTTCCATAACATAGTTTTTTGTATTAATATATTATTAGAATATTTTTTTTTTGACATTATTATTTGAGTAGCAATTCCAGCATGATCTGTTCCTACTTTTAATAAAACATTTTTACCTTTCATTCGATTATATCTAGCAGTAATATCTATAATAATTTGTTGTAAAGCATGTCCTATATGTAAATTTCCAGTAATATTTGGTGGTGGTATAATAATACAAAAATTTTTTTTATTTATTTGTTGTATTGGTTTAAAATAACCATTTTTTTCCCAAAAAAAATATATTTTTTTTTCTTTATTTTTAAAGTTATTTAAAGTATTTATATTAAATTTTAACATTAAATTCCATTTTTAAAATATTAATTTAATTATAAATTATTTTATAAATATAATATTTAAATTAAATTAATAGTTTTATATTTTAATTTATTATTTAGAAACTGTCACTAATGCTGGTCTTAATAAACGATTATGTAAAATATAACCGTTTTGCATAACATCAATAACAAAATTAGATTTAATATCATTTAATTTTATAGAACCTATAGCTTGATGATGTATAGGATTAAATGGAATTTTAGTTTTATTAATAATTTTTATACCATATTTATTAATTAAATAAATTATAGTTTTTAATGTTAATTCGTTACCTTCTATATATGAAAATAATTCAATATTATTTTTATCTAATAAATTAGTAGATCTTTCTAAATTATCAATAACTGGTAATAAATCTTTAATAAAATTTTCTAAAGAAAATTTATATGTTTTTTCTATATCAATTAAAGAACGTTTTTTAATGTTTTCAATTTCAGCTTTATATCTTAAAAAATTATTATGTTCTATTTTTTTATTATTTTTAATATATAATTTTAATTTTTTTAAATTTTTAATATAAATTTCATTTTGTTTTTTAATAATTAAATATTCTTTTTCAATATTTAAATTATTTTTTTTATTTAAATCTTTTTTTTTAGTATTTAATTTTATTTTTTCTGACATAAAATCTTATAAAATATATTTATTAATATTTTAATTTAAAACATTTCATAATTTTAAATTATTAATAATATAAATAATTAATTTTTAAATTATTAATATTAAAATATAAATTTTTATAATAAATTTAAATATATGTTTAAACAAAAATTATATCCATGGTTTAAACATATTTATAAAAAAATAATTATATATTATAAAAAAAAAAAAATTCAAAATACTCTTTTTATATATAATTTAAATAAAATTGGTTGTAGTGTTTTATTAAAAAAAATAATTTTATGGTTATTTTGTAAAAATAAAAAAAATAAAAATTGTGGTTTATGTTATAATTGTAATTTAATTTTAACAAAAAATCATCCAGATTTTTTAATAGTTAATAAAAAAAAAAATGAAAAATATATTGATATTAATTATATAAATAAATTAATTGATTATATTAATATAAAATCTCAAGAAAATAATATTAAAATAATATATTTTCCTAAAATTGAATTATTAAATAAAATTGCAATACTTAAGTTATTAAATATATTAAAACAAAAAAAAAAAAATATTTTTTTTATAATACAATGTAATAAATTTTCTAATTTAATTTTAAATATTAAAAAATTTTGTTTTTGTTTAAATTTAAATTTACCAAAAGAAGAAATTAGTATAAATTGGTTAAAAAAAAAAAATAATTTTAATCTTTTAGAAATAAAAACTGCTTTATATTTAAATAATTTTTCACCATTATTAGCACATAAAATGTTAAATTCAGATATTTGGAAAAATAGAAATAAATTATTTAATTTAATAAATAATTGTTTGATTAATAAAAATATTTTTTTTTTAGAAATAATTAAATTTTCAAATTTAAAAGAATATATAAATTGGATATATATATTATTAATTGATTTAATTAAATTTAAACAAAATTGTAAATACTATATTTTAAATAAAGATAAAATAAAAACAATTATTAATTTATCTAATTATATAACTTTATCAAAATTATATATTTTAATTAAAAATATAAATATTATTCAATATAAATTAAAAAATATTAAAAATATTAATATTAAAATTTTATTAATAAAATTATTTTTTAAAAAATATTTATAAAAATATTTATAAATAAAATATTAAATTAATTAATATAAAATTTAAAATGAATTAAATATTTAAAAATTTAACAATTTATTTTAAAAATTGTTAAATATTTAAATATTTAATTATTAATTTTTTTTTAATTTTAAAATATAAATTTAATAAATTAAAATATTATAAACCCTGGTAAATTCCAGGGTTAAAAAATTAATTTATAAATAAATTATTTATAAATTATAAATTTATTTTACATCATATTTCCCATATTGTTTAAATTAGGATTTGTATTTAAATTTAATTTATCTTCTTTAGGTAATTCAGTTATCATACATTCTGTTGTTATCATTAATCCAGCAATTGAAGAAGCATATTGTAAAGCTGATCTTGTTACCTTAGTAGGATCTAATATACCCATATTTATTAAATCACCATATTTTTCAGAATAAGCATTATATCCATAATTACCATTTCCTGTTTTAACATTATTAGCAATTACTGATGCTTCTTCACCAGCATTTATAACAATTTGTCTTAATGGAGATTCCATTGCACGTATTGCAACTTTTATTCCAACATTTTGATCTTCATTATCACCTTTTAAATTTATTATTTTATTAGCAACTCTAATTAATGCTACTCCTCCTCCAGGTACTACACCTTCTTCAACAGCAGCTCTAGTTGCATTTAATGCATCTTCAACTCTTGCTTTTTTTTCTTTCATTTCTACTTCTGTAGCAGCACCTACTTTAATAACAGCAACACCACCAGCTAATTTTGCTAAACTTTCTTGTAATTTTTCTTTATCATATTCTGAAGTTGATTCTTTAATTTGTTTTTTAATTTGTAATATTCTATTTTTAATAGAAATTTTATCACCTATACCATCTATTATTATAGTATTATCTTTATTAATAATAATTTTTTTAGATTGACCTAAATCTTTTAATTTAATTTTTTCTAAATTCATACCAATTTCTTCAGAAATTAATGTTCCTGCAGTTAAAATTGCAATATCTTGTAACATTTCTTTTCTTCTATCACCAAATCCTGGTGCTTTTACAGCAGCTACTTTAACAATACCTCTTATTGTATTAACTACTAAAGTTGCTAAAGCTTCTCCTTCAATATCTTCAGCTATAATTAATAAAGATTTACCTACTTTAGCTACAGATTCTAAAATAGGTAAAATTTCTCTAATATTTGTTATTTTTTTATCAACTAATAATATAAATGGGTTATCTAATTCAATTATACCTTTATCTGGTTTATTAATAAAATATGGTGAAAGATAACCACGATCAAATTGCATACCTTCTACTACATCTAATTCATCTTGTAAACCAGTACCTTCTTCTACTGTTATTACTCCTTCTTTTCCTACTTTTTCCATTGCTTCTGCTATAAGTTTACCTACTTTTTCATCTGAATTAGCAGATATAGTACCAACCTGAGCTATTGATTTAAAATCTGAACATGAAACTGATATTTCTTTTAATGCATTTACTGCAGCTAAAACAGCTTTATCAATTCCTCTTTTTAAATCCATTGGATTCATACCAGCTGCCACAGCTTTTAAACCTTCATTTATAATAGATTGTGCTAATACAGTTGCAGTAGTTGTACCATCTCCTGCAGCATCATTTGATTTTGATGCTACTTCTTTTACCATTTGAGCACCCATATTTTCAAATTTATCTTCTAATTCTATTTCTTTAGCTACAGAAACACCATCTTTTGTTATAGATGGTGATCCAAATTGTTTATCTAAAATTACATTTCTTCCTTTTGGTCCTAATGTTACTTTTACTGCATCTGCAAGTAAGTTTACACCACGTTGCATTTTTAAACGAGCATCATTACCAAATTTAATATCTTTAGCTACCATAATTATTCCTTAATTTAATATTTTAATTTTCTATAATTGCTAAAACATCATCTTCAGACATAATTAAAATTTCTTCATTATTAATTTTTTCAGATTTTATATTATAGCCATCATTAAATATAATAATATCTCCTATTTTAACATCTAATGGTCTAATTATACCGTTATCTAAAATTTTGCCTTTACCTACAGATAAAACTTCACCTCTTGTTGATTTACCAATTGTTGTACTTGTTAAAACAATACCTCCAGGTGATTTCATTTCTAATTCTTGTCGTTTAACTATAATACGATCATGTAATGGTTTTATTTTCATTATATATTCCTTTAAAATTTAAAATAATTAAAATTTTACAAAATTTATTAATTTATTGTTTTAGTATTGTTAAAATAACAAAATTTTAAAATACACTTATAGAGTTGTTTTAAACAATATAAAAGTATTAAATTATTTTATTTATCAAATAATTTAAATATATTATATAATATTATCTATTTTAAAATATTATAGTTAATTAAAATAAATATTTTTTAAACCAAATTATTATAATAGATATTGCTGCTGGAGTAATACCAGATATTTTTTGAGCTAATTTTATATTTTTAGGTTTATATTTATTTAATTTTAAAATTACTTCATTTGATAAATTTTTAATTTTAAAATAATTAAATTTTTTAGGTAAAACTATATTTTTATATTTTTTATTTTTTAAAATATTTTTATTTTGTCTAATAATATAACCTTCATATTTTATTTGTATTTCAATTTGTTTATAAATTTGTTTATATATATAATATGGTGAAAATTTTTTAATTGTAGTTAATTTATTATATGTTATTTTTGGCATTCTTAATAAATTAAAACAATTTTTTTTTATAATATTAATTTTATTAATATATATAAATTTATTTTTTAATTTTTCTATTTCTTTAATAATTTTTTTTTTTTTATTACAAAAAATGTTCCATCTAAAATTATTAATTAAACCTATTTTTTTACCTTTAGGAGTTAATCTAAAATCAGCATTATCTTCTTGTAATTGTAAACGATGCTCTGATCTAGAAGTAAAAATTCTATATGGTTCTTTTGTTCCTAAATTAATTAAATCATCAATTAATACACCTATATAACCATCTTTTCTTTTAATTATAAATGGTTTTTTTTTTAAAATATATAAACTAGCATTTATACCAGATAATAAACCTTGTGCAGCTGCTTCTTCATATCCTGTTGTACCATTTATTTGACCAGCAAAAAATAAACCATTGATATATTTACTTTCTAATGTTAATTTTAAATTTCTAGGATCTAAAAAATTATATTCAACAGCATAACCAGGTTTTATTATTTTAGCTTTTTCTAAACCACGTATCGAATGAATAATTTTTAATTGAATTTTAAATGGTAAATTAGTTGATATTCCATTTGGATAAATTTCATTATTTAAAATTCCTTCAGGTTCTAAAAAAATTTGATGGGTTTTTTTTTTTTCAAATCTTATAACTTTATCTTCTATTGATGGACAATATCTAGGACCTTTTCCTATTATATTTCCATTATAAGAAGGACTATATTTGATATATTTTCTTATTATATCATGAGTTTTTTCATTTGTATTAGTAATATAACATTTAATTTGTTTTATTTTATTTTTAATATTACTTAAAAATGAAAATCTAGGATTAGATAAATCACCATATTGTTTTTTTAAAATATTAAAATTAATAGAATTATATTTTATTCTAGGTGGTGTACCTGTTTTTAAGCGTCTAATTTTAAACGGTAAATTATTTAAAAATATAGATAATGAATTTGATGATTTATTTCCTATACGACCACCATTATATTTATTTTTACCAATATATATTTTACCATTTAAAAATGTACCAGTACATATAATAATTGATTTAGAATAAAATTTTAAATTCATTTGTGTTGTTACACCAATTACATGTTTATTTTTAATAATTATTTTTTTAACAGAACTTTGAAAAATTATTATATTATTTTCATTATTTAAAGAATTAATAATTGCATTTTTATATAAGTTTCTATCTATTTGTGCACGAGTTGATCTAACTGCATATCCTTTACTAGAATTTAATATTTTAAATTGAATACCTGAAATATCAGCAACTTTTGCCATTAAACCTCCAAGTGCATCAATTTCTTTAACTAAATGACTTTTACCTATACCTCCTATTGATGGATTACATGATAATTCACCTAAAGTATTTATATTATGTGTTATTAATAAAATTTTACATTTCATACGAGCAGAAGCCATTGCTGCTTCAGTTCCTGCGTGACCTCCTCCTATAATAATAATATCAAAATTTTTAGAATAAATCATTTTAATTCCATTATATTTAATAAATATAAAATTTAATATATAAATATTTAAAAAATAATAATTTTAATTATGTATAAATTAAATTTTAATAGATTAACAATATTAAATAATATATATCTTGATTTTTAAATTTTAAAATATTAAATTTTTAAAAAAAAGGAGCGGTAGTTCAGTTGGTTAGAATACCTGCCTGTCACGCAGGGGGTCACGGGTTCAACCCCCGTCCGTTCCGTTTTAAATAATTTTAAATAATTAATTTTTTAAAATATGAATAAAAAACATATATATAATAATATTAAATTTAAAATTGATAAATTATATATTAATCGTGCTTTACAAATATCATATATAGGTAATTTTACTTCTATGCCTAATCCTAGTGTTGGATGTATAATAGTTAAAAAAAAAAAAATAATAGGAGAAGGTGTTCATATATTTTTAGGTGGTCCACATGCTGAAATTAATGCTTTAAGAGATGTTAAAAGTAATGTTAAAAATTCAACAATGTATATAACATTAGAACCTTGTAATTATTATAATAATACTCCACCATGTGTAAAAGCTATTATTAATTCAGGAATAAAAAGATTAGTTATAGCTATGAAAGACCCGAATCCTAAAATTTTAGATAATAGTTATAAAATTTTTAAAAAAAAAAATATTAAAATTACTTATATTAAAATAAAATTTTCAAATAAAAATAATATAGGTTTTTTTAAAAGAATGATAACAGGAATGCCATATATTACTTTAAAATGTGGTATTTCAATAGATAGTAAAATAGCATTATTTTCTGGAATAAGTAAATGGATAACTTCTTCTAAATCAAGAATAGATGTACAAAATTTAAGAATACAAAATACAGCTATTATTAGTACTAGTAATACAATATTATTTGATAATCCATCTTTAAATATAAATTTAAAATATATTAATAAAAAAATTAAAATGGTATATCCATTTAAAAATTTAAAACAACCAATAATAATTATAATTGATAGTAAAAATAGAATAAAATTAAAACATAAATTAATAAATAAAGAAAGAGAAATTTTATTAATACGTTTAATTAAAGATAATAAAATTTGGCCTAAAAATGTTCATCAAATAATTTTTAAAAAAAAAATTAATTTAAAATTATTAATTTTATTTTTAGGAAAAATTAAAATAAATAATATTTTATTTGAAGTTGGATCTAAATTATCTGGTGTTTTATTTAAATTAAAATTAATAGATAAATTAATTTTGTATATTTCTACTAAAATTTTAGGTAATAAAAGTTTAAGTATTTTTAATTTACCAAAATTTAAAAAAATATTAAATAAAAATTATTTTTTTTTTAATAAAATAAAAAAAATTGGTAAAGATATAAAAATAGTATTAAAAAAAAATAAAATGTAATATAATAAATAAGGTAAAATATGAAAATTATTAAAGGTGATTTTTTTTCTCCTGAAAGTTATATAGCAATTGTAGTTGCACGTTTTAATGATTTTATAAATAAAACATTATTAAATGGAGCTATAGAAATTTTAGAAAGAATAGGAAAAATATCAAATAAAAATATTACTATTGTTTGGGTACCAGGTGCTTATGAATTACCTTTAATATCTCAAGTATTAGCAAACTCTAAAAAATATAATGCAATAATATCTTTAGGTACAATTATTAAAGGAAATACATCACACTTTAATTATATATCAAATTCAGTAAGTACAAATATAATTAATGTTAGTTTAAAAACTGAAGTACCTATTATATTTGGTATTTTAACAACTAATAATATTGAACAAGCTATTAATAGAGCTGGATGTAAATCTGGTAATAAAGGTTCTGAGGCAGCTTTAAATGCATTAGAAATGATAAATATTATTAATACAATACATAATATTTAATTTATATTTTAAAAAAAATTTAAAAATATTTTAATATTTATATAAGTACTAATAATTAATATATAAATATATTTTTAAATTAATTTTTAAAAAATAATTTAAGCGGAAGGCGGGAATTGAACCCGCGATCTCAACCTTGGCAAGGTTATATTCTACCACTAAACTACTCCCGCAATTATTTAATAATTTAATTATTTTAAAAATAATATATATATATATATAATATATATATATATATATTTAATTAAATAGTTATTTAATAAAAATTTAAAAGTAAATGTTTATAATTTTTTTAAAAAATAAAATATATTTTTAAAATATTAAAATTATAACATATTTAAATTTTTATTTAAAAATTCTTTTATACCTTTTAAAGAAGGTATAATTGTAGGTTTACCATTTTCCCACTGAGCTGGACATAATTCACCATATTTTTCATGAAATTTTAATGCGTCTATGATTCTTATAATTTCATCTATATTTCTACCAATTGGTAAATCATGTATCATTTGTGTTCTTATTATTCTTTTTTTATCAATTAAAAAAGTAGCTCTAAGAGCAACTCCAAGTGTAGGATGTTCAATATTATAAATTTTTTGAATTTCTCTTTTAATATCAGAAATCATAATATATTTTACTTTTCCTATTCCTCCTTCGTTAATCGGTGTATTTTTCCATGCATAATGTACAAATTCTGAATCTAATGATACACCTATTAATTTAACATTTCTTTTTTGAAATTCATTAAAACGTTTATTAAATGCAATTAATTCTGATGGACAAACAAATGTAAAATCCATAGGCCAAAAAAATAAAACAGCATATTTATTATTAATATAATTTTTAAAATTAAAATTATTAATAATTTTATTATTTTCTAAAACAGCAGATGCAATAAAATTTGGTGCTTTACAATTTACTAATGACATTTTTTTTCCTTTAAATTTAAAAATTATTTAAATAATTTTTTAATATTAATTTAATTTTATAATAAATATATTTTAAATTATAATATTTTTTTACCTTTATAAAATTTTTTATTAGTAATATGATGTCTTAAATGTATTTCTCCTGTTTTTATATCAGTTGATAATAATTTATTTTTTAATTTATTATGAGATCTTCTTTTTCCTTTTTTAGAACGTGATATTTTATGTTTTGGAACAGCCATATTTTACCTATTAATAAAATTTAATAAAATTATTAAAATATTTTTATTTAATAATTTAATTTAATTAATTATTTTAAAAATATTTTATAAATTTATTTCAATTTTTTTAAAAAATAATATAAATCAAAATCAATATTAGATATTATTTTAATATATTTTTTATTATAAGGATGTCTTAAAATAATTGTTTCAGCATGTAAAAATAATCTATTTTTTTTATTATTTATATATTTATTATCAAATAAATTTTTATTATATATTTTATCAAATAATATTGGTTTATTAACATATGAAGTATGAATTCTAATTTGATGTTTATATCCTGTAATTGGTAAAATTTTTAATAAAGTATAAAATTTATAATATCTAATTATTTTAAATAATGTTTTAGTATATTTATTATTTATATTTTTTTTAATATTTTTTTTAATACATAATTCAATAATTGAATTTTTTTTTTTCCAAATACCATTTACTAATGATAAATATTTTTTTTTAATGTTTTTAAAATACATTTCTTTATTTAAAAAAATTAATGTTTTTCTATTTTTTGCTATTAATAAAATCCCAGATGTTTCACGATCTAATCTATGTACTAATTCTAAAAAATCATCTTTGTTTCTTAAAATTCTAATACTTTCAATAATACCACATTTAATATTACTTCCACCATGAACAGCAATACCTGTAGGTTTTTTAATTACTAAAATATCTTTATCTTCATAAATTATATGTTTTTCTAAATTATTTAAATAATATAATTTAAATTTATTTTTAATTATTTTAATACGTAATATATCATTATATTTTAATTTATAAAAAAATTTAACACGTTTTTTATTTATTCTAATACTACCTTTTCTTATAATTTTATAAATATCATTTTTATTTTTTTTTTTTAATATTTTTTTTAAATAATTATCTATTCTTTGATTATTTTCTTCATTAATTTTTATAAATTTTATTTTTTTATTCAATACATTCATAATATTTATATTAAAGTTTTTAAAAAAATATTTTTTAAATATATATTTATATAAATTTAATAATTATTTTAGTATTAAAATAAATTTTTAAGGTATTATAATGTCTAAAATATGTTATATAACTAAAAAAAAACCGATGTTTGGAAATAATAGATCTCATGCGATGAATGCTACTAAAAAAAAATTTAATCCAAATTTACATAATCATAAATTTTGGGTTACAAAAAAAAAAAAATATTTTAATTTTAAAATTACGAAAAAAGGTTTTAAAATTATTCAAAAAAAAGGAATAAATTTTTTTTTTAAAAATTAAGTTATTTAAAGGAATAATATATGGCTAAAAGTATTAGAGTTAAAATTAAATTAAATTCTTCTTATAAAACAGGACATTTTTATACTACTACTAAAAATAAAAAAATTAACAAAAAAATTTTTTTTAAAAAATTTGATCCTACAATAAGAAAACATATTTTATATAAAGAATGTAAATTATAATTAAAATTATAAAAATATTGAAAGCCCGTAATAACGGGCTTTATATTAATATTAATTATAATGTTGTTACATTTATAGCAGATGGACCTTTTTGTCCTTCTTGTATTTCAAATTCTATATTTTGACCTTCAGCAAGTGTTTTAAAACCACTACCTTGAATAGCAGAAAAATGAACAAATACATCTTTACTACCATCTGACGGTGTAATAAATCCAAAACCTTTTGATTCATTAAACCATTTAACTTGTCCTCTCATTTTTGTCATTTTTAATTTCCTTCAAATATTTTTAAAATATTAAATTTTTTAAAAATTAAATTTAATTAATGAGTGATGGAGGAATTGAACCTCCGACTGTCTCCGTGTAAAGGAGAAACTCTACCATCTGAGTTAATCACTCTAAATTTTATGAATATATTATAAATTAATTTTTTAAGAATGTCAACTTTTTTATATTTTAAAAATTGATATTTTTAAAATTTTATATATAATTTAATTTTTAAAATAAATAAAATTATAATTAAAAATTATTTAATAATAAATATTTAATTAAATTTTAATTAATAAATAAGGTAATAATGATAATAAAACCCAGATTTAAAAAATTTTTTTGTATTACTTCACATCCAATAGGATGTGAATATAATATTTATAATCAAATTAACTATGTTAAAAAAAGATATAATTTTATTAAAAATGGTCCAAAAAAAGTATTAATAATAGGTTCTTCATCAGGATTTGGATTAGCATCTAGAATAGTTACTTCATTTGGTTTTGAAGCTAAAACCATAGGAGTATTTCTTGAAAAAAAAAATTTTTTTTTAAATTTTTCAAATGAAGGTTGGTATAATGCTGCTTCTTTTAATAAATTTTCTAAAATTTTAGGTTTATATTCTAAAAATATAAATTGTGATGCTTTTTCTGATGAATGTAAAAATAAAGTTATTAATTTAATTAAAAAAGATTTAGGTAAAATTGATTTAGTTATTTATTCTATATCTGCAAAATATAAAATATTAAAAAATAATAAAGTAATTAATGCTGTAATTAAACCAATTAAAAGACAATATACAAATAAAACTATTAATATAACTAAAAATAAAATTTTGAAATCAACAATAAAAGCAGCTAATTTAAAAGAAATTAAAGATACAATATCAGTTATGGGAGGTTCAGATTGGGAATTATGGATGTTAAAATTAAAGGAAGCTAATGTTTTAGAAAAAGGTGTTATATCAATTGCATATTCTTGTATAAGTAATAAAATAATAACACCAATATATAAAAATGGTACATTTGGTTTAGCTAAATCAGATTTTAACCGTTCGGCTATTAAAATTAAAAAAATTTTAAAAAATTTGAATGCAATTGTAAATGTAGTAATTTTAAAAACTACAATTACAAAAAGTAATTATTTAAATCCTTATATGAATTTATATATTTCTATTCTTTATAAAGTTATGAAAGAAAAAAATTTACATGAAGATTGTATAGGTCAAATTTTTCGTTTAATGACTACATGTTTATATAACAAATCTTATAAAACTGATAAATATAATCGAATACGTATGGATAACTGGGAACAAAAAAAAACTGTTCAAAATAAATGTAAAAAAATATGGTCAATAGTTAATTCAAATAATTTTAAAGAAAATACAGATTATTTTAATTGTAAAAGAGATTTTTTACGTTTATTTGGATTTAGTTTATCTGAAATAAATTATAAAGTTGATATTAATACAAATGTTAATTTAGATATTATATAAAATAAAATATATTTTAAAAATATTTTTAAAATTTAAATTATTTTTTAATATACAAAATATTTTATTTATTAGAATATTAATCTAAAATATTATAGAATTTTATAATTATTATATTTTACAATAAAATAAATTAGGTGAGATAGCTTAGTGGTTTAAAGCGCTCCTCTGCTAAGGGAGTATACATTATAAATAGTATCCGGGGTTCGAATCCCCGTCTCACCTTAATTGCATCTGTAGCTCAGTTGGATAGAGTACTTGGCTACGAACCGAGCGGTCGAAGGTTCAAATCCTTCCAGATGCAATTTAAAATAATTTATTTTATTAAATTAATAATTTAAATAAAAAAAAAATATTATAATGAAAAAATTTTTATCTTTTAATATAAATAAAACAGCAATTAAAAAAATTAAAACTTTTATTAATAACAAAAAAATAAGAATTTTTGTTCAAGGTGGTGGATGTGGAGGTTTAAAATATGGATTTATTTTAGTTAAAAAAAAAAAAAAAAATGATATATGTATAATTAAAAAAAAAATGATAATATTAATTGATTCTATTAGTTTTCAATATTTATCAGGTAGTTATTTATTTTATAAACATTATTTAGAAGAATCAAAATTTATTATTAAAAATTTAAATATTAAAACAACATGTCATTGTGGTTCTTCAATTAATTTTATTAAATAAAATTAAATTAAATTAAAAATTACTAATTATTTAATTTTAATTTTTGGTTTTATAATATTAATTATAGTAATTAATAAAGTTTTTATATATCCTTGTATTTTAATATGATGCAATTTATGTAATAAAATGTATATAAAATATGCAATTTTTCCTTTTATAATTATATTTTTATTTATTATTTTAATTATTAAATAACCAATTGTATAGAATTTAGATAAAGATATTATAGTTCCATAATCATTATATTTATATAATTTTAATTTTTTATTATTTAAAAGATATAAAATATTTTTAAAACATAAATTTGCCATTTGATGTGCTGATTGAGCGCGTGATGGAACAAATTGATTATCACCTATTTTTAAAGATGCACAATCTCCAATAGCAAAAATATTTTTATCTAATGTAGTTTGTAAAGTAGGTTTAATTAATAATTGATTAATTTTATTAATTTTTAATCCTTTAATATTTTTTATAAAATTAGATATTTTAATACCAGCTGTCCAAATTATTAAATTAGCATTTATAAAAATATTTTTATTAGTTTTTAAACCATATTTATATATATTAGTTACTATAGTATTTTTTATAATAATAATACCAATTTCTTTAAGTTTATTATATATATTTAATGAAATTTTTATTGGTAATAAAGAAAGAATTTTTTTACCAGCTTCTATAATTATAATATTTATTAATTTTTTACTAATAATATAATTATATTTTTTTAATTCTTTTATTAAGTTTGAAATTTCAGCAGATAATTCTATTCCAGTTGCTCCACCACCTACAATAATTATTTTTTTTTTTTTAAATTTATTATTTAATAAAATATTAAATATTTTTTTATGTAATAATATTGCTTGTTTAATATTATCTAAAAAAAAACAATTTTGTTTTACTCCAGGTATATTAAAGTCATTAGATATACTTCCTAATGCAATAACTAATATATCATATTTTAGTGTTTTTTTAATTTTTTTTTTTTTTTCTATATATTTATATATTATTTTTTTTTTATATTTATTAATATTTATTAAACATCCTAATTTAAAATTATAATTGTTATTATATGCATGATCATAAAAATTAATTGCATTTGTATTAACATCTAAGTAACCTGAAGAAATTTCATGTAATATAGGTTTCCATATATGATATGAATTTTTATCTATTAATGTTATATTTACTTTATATCCTAATTTATTACTTAAAAGTTTAGTTAATTCTAACCCACCAATTCCACCACCTATTATTATTATATTTTTTTTTTCCATTCTAATTTCCTTTAAATTTTTATTATAATAATTTATTATTTATTTTAAAATTTAAAATATTTTTTATTTAATAATAAAAATATAATATTATTTAATAATTTTAAATATATAAAATTAAATTTTTTGATTATTTATGAAATATACTTTTCAACCTTCTATTTTGAAAAGAAATAGAAAATATGGATTTAGAATTAAAATGTCAAATAAAAATGGTCGTAAAATTTTATCAAGAAGACGTTTTAAAGGTAGAAAAAAATTAATATCATATAAATAATTAAAATGATAAATTTTATTTTTAATAAAGACTTAAAAATATTAAATAATAATTTAATATTAAATTTTAAAAAGTCAACCAAATATAATAATAAATATTTTAATGTTATTAAAATTACTAATAATTTAGAATATGCAAGATTAAATATAATTATTAATAAAAAACATATTAAATATTCACATGATAGAAATCGTTATAAAAGAATAATTAAAGAAAGCTTTCGTATTAATAAATATTTATTACCTCTATTAGATTTTATTATATTTTCAAAAAAAAAATTAAATAAATTAAATAATTATAAATTTATTATAAATTTAAATAAAATTTGGACTTTTAAAAATTATTAATTTTAATAAATTAAATTAATGAGAAATAAATTTTGATTATAAAAAAAAAATTATTAATAATAATTTTATTTTTAATGTTTATAATTTACACAAATCTATTTAATAGTAGTCAAAAACAAAGAAATTATTTTAAAGAAAATCAAAATAATATTAGTTTAAAATATAATAATATTATAAATAATGTAAATAAAAATTATAAAAAAATTAAAATAGAAAATGATGTTTTATCTTTAATTATTAATACTAATGGTGGTATTATAGAAGAAGCAAAATTATTAAAATATAAAAAAGAATTAAATTCAACAGAATTATTTAAATTATTAGAAACTAATAATAAATTTATTTATCAAATTAAAAATGGTTTAATTAAAAAACAATATTTATTTAATAATTTAAATAAAATAATTAATCCAAAATTTAAAGTTGAAAAAAAAAACAATATTATAATTAATAATAAAAATTATATTTTTGTACCAATGTGTTATAAAGATAATAATAATAATATTTTAATAAAAACTTTTATATTAAAACGAAATTGTTATGAAATTAAAATAATTGATACTTTTATAAACAATAATATAATACCTATTAAATTAAGTTATTTTGGACAAATTAATCAAAGTATAGACTTACCTAAATATATTATTAAAAAAAATTTAAAAGATATAGCATATTCAATAGATTCTGAAAAATATAAACAAATAACTTTAAAAGATAATATTAAATTAAATTTAAATTATAAATTTGGTTGGATAGCAATGTTACAAAAATATTTTGTAACATCAATAATGCCAATTAGTAAAATAAATAATATTTTATATAATGAAAAAATAAATAATAATGTATATATAATTGGATTTCAATCTAATTTTATTAATATTAAACCTTTTGAAATTAAAAATTATAAAACAGCATTATGGATTGGTCCTAAATTACAAAATAATATGGAAATATTATCACCTTATTTAAGTAAAACTATAAATTATGGATTTTTATATTTTATTTCTAAACCTTTATTTAAAATATTAATATTAATACATAATATAATTAATAACTGGGGATTTTCTATAATATTAATAACATTTTTTTTACGTATTATTATGTTACCAATATCTAAATTTCAATATATTTATTTAAAAAAAATAAAAATATTAAATCCAAAAATTAAAAAAATTAAAAAAAAATATAAACATAATTTAGAAATATTAAATAAAAAAATATTAAAATTATATAAAATTAAAAAAATTAATCCATTATTAGGTTTAATACCTTTATTAATACAAATGCCAATATTTTTATCATTATACAATATTTTAATAGAATCTGTTGAATTAAGACACTCAAAATTTTTATTTTGGATAAATGATCTTTCATCAAAAGATCCATATTTTATTTTACCAATATTATTAAGTATAACTATGTATTATGTACAAAAAACTTCTAATATGATTACAAATAATTCAATAAATAAAAATATAATAAATTATATTCCAATTATTTTTAGTATTTTATTTTTTTGGTTTCCTTCAGGTTTAATTATTTATTATATAATAAATAATATTTTTATTATTATACAACAAAAAATTTATTTAAAATAAATATAAATTTAATTTAAAATATTTTTAATAATATGAATAATTATAATACAATTATAGCTCAAGCTACACCTATAGGTAGAGGTGGAATAGGAGTTATTCGAATTTCTGGTTTAAATACTAAAAAAATTGCTTATTTAATATTAAAAAAAATCCCAAAACCAAGATTTGCTAAATATATTTCATTTTATAATTGTAAAAATAAAATTTTAGATAAAGGAATTGCTTTATGGTTTCCTAAACCAAAGTCTTTTACTGGTGAAGATGTTTTAGAATTACATTGTCATGGTGGACCTATTATTATTAATTTATTAATTGAAAGTATTTTAAAAACAAAAAAAGTACGTATTTCTAAACCAGGTGAATTTTTAAAACGTGCATTTTTAAATAATAAATTAGATTTAATACAAGTAGAATCAATTTATGATTTAATTAATGCTAATTCTATATTAGCAACTAAATTAGCTATTAAATCTTTAAATGGTTTATTTTCAATAAAAATAAATAATATTATTAAATTAGTTAATAATTTAAGAATAAATTTGGAAACGCAAATAAATTTTTTAAGTGAAGATGTTAATATAATTAATAAAAAAGAAATTAAAAAATATTTAAATAATATTATTAAAAATATTAATAATTTATTAAAAAATTCAATTAAAGGTTATATGTTAAGAGAAGAAAAAAAAATAGTTATAATTGGTTTACCAAATGTAGGTAAATCAAGTTTAATTAATATTTTATCAGAAGATAAAGTTTCAATAGTAACTAAATTTTTAGGTACTACTAGAGATATAATAAAACAAAATATTGAAATTAATAATATTCAAATTAATATAATTGATACTGCTGGTTTAAGATTAACTAAAAATAAAATAGAAAAAATTGGAATTAAAAAAACTATAAAAACAATAAAACAATCAGATCATTTATTATTTTTAATTAGTTCAATTAAAAAAAAAAATTTTTTAAATTTAAAATATAATTTTATTAAAAATATTCCTAATAATTTATCTATTACAGTTATTAGAAATAAAATTGATTTAACAAAAGAATTACCTGGAATTTTTTTATTAAAAAATTATACTTTAATTTGTTTATCTTTAATTAATTTAAATGGAGTTGTTTTATTAAAAGAATATTTAAAAAAAAAAATTGTTTTAAATAATAATTTTACAGAAAATATTTTTTTGTCACGTTTAAGACATTTAGAATTATTAAAAAAAGCTAAATATTATTTAATAAAATCTAAAAAAAAATTGAAATATATTTTTTATAAAGAATTATTAGCTCAAAAATTAATATTAGTTAATAATGAATTAAATAAGTTAATTGGTATTAAAAAAGATAAAAATATAATAAATGAAATTTTTTCTAAATTTTGTATTGGTAAATAATATTTTTGTATTATTTAATTTATAATTTATAATTTTATCTTTTATTAATATATATGTATAATATAATATATTTTAAATTAATATATTTTATTTTTAAATATATAATTAAGGTTTTTATAATTAAAACATTATTTTTAAAATTTGAATCTAAAATTAAACGTGTTAAAAAAGCAATAAAATCATTAAAAAAAAAAAAGGGTATAATTTTAATTGATGATAAAAATAGAGAAAATGAAGGTGATATTATTTTTGCTGCTGAAAATATGACAATACCACAAATGGCTTTAACTATTAGAAATGGTAGTGGAATTGTTTGTTTATGTATAACTGAAAAATTAAGAAAAAAACTTTTTTTACCTATGATGGTTATTAAAAATTCAAGTAAATTTCAAACTCCTTTTACTATAAGTATTGAATCAAAAAAAAATGTTACTACTGGTGTATCAGCACATGATCGAATTAATACAATTCGTACAATTGTATATAATAATAAAAAAAAATTTTGTTTTAATATGCCAGGGCATATTTTCCCTTTATGTGCACATCCTGGAGGATTATTAATTAGACGTGGTCATACTGAAGCAACAATAAATTTATTACATTTATCTGGTTTTAAAAAAATTGGAGTATTATGTGAATTAACAAATAAAAACGGAAGTATGTCAAAAATAAATGAAATTATTAATTTTTCTATTAAAAAAAAAATACCTATATTAACTATAGAGGATATTATTATTTATATGCATTATAAAAAAATATTTAAAAAAATTTAATAAAAATATTATTTTAAATAATTTAATATAATAAAAATAATATTAATTTATTATTATAAATTTGTTAATATGTTATTAAAATTAATTTATTATCCTAATAAAACATTAAGAAAAAAATCAAAAAAAGTAAATAAAATAAATTTTAAAATTAAAAATATTGTATATAATATGTTTAAACTTATGTATAAAAAACAAGGTATAGGTTTATCTGCAATACAAGTAGGTATTAATAAAAAAATATTTATCATTGATATTTCTAAAAAAAATAATAAAAAATTAGTTTTTATAAATCCAAAAATTTTAAAACAAAATGGTAAAATATTTTACAATGAAGGTTGTTTGTCTATACCTAATTTTTTTGGTATTACTAAAAGATATTTAAATATTAAAATTATGGCATTAAATTTAAACAATAATATATTTATATCTAAATTTACTAATCTTAAATCAGTATGTATACAACATGAAATAGATCATTTAAATGGTAAATTATTTATTGATTTTTTATAATAATTAAAACTCTATTGAATTTGGTGTTCTTGGAAAAGGTATAACATCTCTAATATTTTTTAATCCAGTTATATAACTTAAAATACGTTCAAAACCTAAACCAAAACCAGCATGGGGTATTGAACCATATTTTCTAATATCTCTATACCACCAATATTTTTTTTTTGATAATTTTGATTCTTTTATTCTTTTATCTAATATATTTAATTTATCTTCACGTTGCGATCCACCAATTATTTCACCAATACCAGGTACTAAAATATCCATATTAGATACAGTTTTACAATCTTTATTAATTTTCATATAAAATGATTTAATATATTTAGGATAATTTTTAATTATTATTGGTTTTTTAAAATATATATCAGTTAAATAACGTTCATGTTCAGAAAATATATCTAAACCCCATTTTATTGGAAATTTAAAATTAATATTTGATTTTAATAAAATTTTAATAGCTTCACTATAATCAATTTGTTCAAATTTATAATATATAAAATTAATTAAATGATTAATATTTTTTTTATTAATTTTATTATTTAAAAAAAATAAATCTTCATATCTAGTATTTAAAATTTTTTTAAAAATATATTTTAACATATTTTCAGAAAGATTTATTATATCTTTTAATGTGGCAAATGCAATTTCAGGTTCAATCATCCAAAATTCAGATAAATGTCTACTTGTATTTGAATTTTCAGCACGAAAAGTTGGTCCAAAAGTATAAATTTTAGAACAAGAGCATGCATAAGTTTCAGCTGTTAATTGTCCAGATACTGTTAAAAATGTTTTTTTACCAAAAAAATCTTTTTTATAATTAATTTTACTATTATTATATGGAATTTTTTTAAAATTAAAAGTTGAAACTTTAAACATATTACTATAACCTTCTGTATCAATACAAGTAATTAAAGGTGTTGTTATCCATAAAAAATTATTTTTATTTAAATACTTATGTATTGATTGCATTAAAGTATGTCTTATTCTAGTAATTGCGCTTATTAAATTTGTCCTAGGTCTTAAATGAGCAATTTCTCTTAAATACTCTTTACTATGATATTTTGATGTAATAGGATATGTTTTTAAATTTTTAATTAACCCAATAATTTTAATTTTAATTACTTTAATTTCAAAAGTTTGTTTTTTTCCTATAGATAAAGTTAATAAACCTACAATTTCGACTGAACAACCAATTTTTAAATTTAAAATATCATTATAATTTTTAATTTTTTTATTTATAATAATTTGACATGTTTTTAAACATGAACCGTCGTAAATTGAAATAAATATTATTCCTTTTTTTGAATTTCTTTTTGTTTTAACCCACCCATTAATTATTATTTTTTTATTTATTTTTTTAAAACCTTTTATTATTGAATTAATTGATATTTTCATATTTTTAAATTTTAAATAATAATATTTTAATTATATTTTAAAATATTTATTTTTATAAAAAAAATTAATTGTAATAAAATTAGATAATAAACAAAATTCAAATAATTTAATATTTTGAGATCTTAAATTATAATTTATTTTTATTAATTTAAATTGTTTTATTGTAATTATATTTTTTAAATTTTTTTTAATTTTTTTTCTACATTGTTTAAAAGATTTTTTAATTAATAATGTTAATATATTAATATTATTTACAAAATATTTTTTAATATATGGTTTTAAAATTAAAAAAATAGATTCTATTTTAGGTATAGGTATAAAAGAGTTTTTAGATATTTTAAATATAGGTATAATATTATAAAAATATTTAATAATAATACTAATTCTTCTATTCTTTATATTAAAAATTTTATTAGAAAATTCTTTTTGTAATATTATATATATATATTTTATATAATATATGTATTTAATAATATAAAAAATAAATTTAGTTGTTATATTATATGGTATATTACCTATAAATTTAATTAAATAACCAATTTTTTTAATTAATTTTGATAAATTAATTTTTAGTAAATTTTTTTTATAAATTATTATTTTTTTTTTTTTAAATTGTAAATATTTTTTTAAAAAATTAATTAAATTTAAATCAATTTCAATTAAAATAATTTTATATATATTTAAAATTATTAATTTTGTAAGTACTCCAAAACCAGGACCTATTTCTATTAATACATCTTTTTTTTTAATTTGAATAATATTAATTATTATATTAATTATATATAAATTATTTAAAAAATTTTGACTTTTTTTTTTATTAGGATAAAATTTTTTTTTATTATTTAACATTTTAATTTATAAATTTAATAATTTAATTTAAAATTAATTATTTTAATTTTTAAATTTTTATAAATATAATAATAAAATAAATTTAAATAAAATGCGTCTGGATGGAATTGAACCACCGACTTTCATTGTGTCAAAATGATACTCTAACCTTCTGAGTTACAGACGCTAAAAAAATTTTTACATATTAAATAAATGTATTTAATTTTAATAAATTTTTATTTTATTACAATATTTATAGATATTTTATTTTATTAAAATTTAAATATTAAATAAATATATTTTTAAAATAATAAAATTAATAATAAATTAAAATTATAAATATAAAAATATCAAAATTTTTGTATTTTATTAAATATTAATAATATTTATATAATATAAAATAAAAAAAGATAATTAATTATTAATATATTTTAATTTAATTAATTTTATTAATAATTTATTAATTTTATAAATTAAATAGGTAATATTTTGATTATTATAAAAAAACCAAATTGGATTAAAATTAAAATACCAAAAAAAAATAAAAACATTAATAATATTAAAAATATTTTTATTAAAAATAATATTAATTCAGTTTGTAAAGAAGCTAAATGTCCTAATTTATATGAATGTTTTAATAAAGGTGTTTCAACTTTTATGATTTTAGGAAATATTTGTACTAGAAATTGTAATTTTTGTAATGTTAAAAAAGGTAGACCTAAAAAAATAAATTTAAATGAACCTAAAAAGTTATTTAAAATAATTAATTATATTAAATTAAATTATGTTGTAATAACATCTGTTAATAGAGATGATTTAATAGATGGTGGAATTAAACATTTTTATAATTGTATTAAAAAAATTAAAAAAATTAAAAATATTATAATTGAAATATTAGTTCCAGATTTTCGTAATTGTATGAATAATGCTTTAAAAATACTAAATTTTAATAATCCTAATATATTTAATCATAATTTAGAAACTACATTTAATATTTATAATAAAATTTTATTAAATTCTAAATATGAAAGATCATTAAAACTTTTAAGAAAATTTAAGAATATACAACCTAAAATTCCAACTAAATCTGGTTTAATGGTAGGTTTAGGAGAAAAAAATAATGAAATTTATAAAACTTTTTATGAATTAAAAAAAAAAGGTGTTAATATAATCACTATAGGTCAATATCTTCAACCAAGTTATAAACACATTAATGTTAAAAAATATATTAATCCAAAAAAATTTATTTTTTATAAAATAAAATTATTAGAAATGGGTTTTAATTTTGCATTTTGTGGACCATTTGTACGTTCATCTTATAATGCAAACTTACAATATAATGAATATAAAAATTAAATTATAATATTTAAATATTATATTTTATAAAATATTAATTATAAATAATTTTAATTATTAAATATCTATAATTATTTATTGAATTAAATTAATTAAAATATTTTATTTATTTAAACATTTATATAATTAAATTTTTTAAAAAAAAAATTAAGTTTTAATAGATTTACGATTCATTAAATTACAAATTTGTTTATAATTTAATGTTTCATATTTAATTAAAGCATCTTTCATAGAATATAAAATATCTATATTTTTTATTAATAAATTACGAGCTTTAATATAATTTTTTTCTATTGTTAATTTTATTTCTTGATCTATCATATATAATGTTGCGTCTGATATATTTTTTGTTGTTATTTTATTATTATCTAAATATATTGAATCATTTATTTCATTATTATATAAAAGAGGACCTAATTTTTCAGAAAAACCCCATTTAGTAATCATATTTCTTGCAATTAAAGTAGCTACTTTTATATCATTATAAGCTCCGTTTGATATATTTTTTCTCCCATATATTATTTCTTCAGCTATTCTTCCTCCATATAAAGTAGATATTTGACCATTTAATTTTTTAAAATTTTCATTTATTAAATCATATTTTGGAATAAAACAAGTTGAACCTAAAGAATAACCTCTAGGTATAATAGTAACTTTATGTATTGGATCATGATCAGGTATTAAATAACCTACAATAACATGTCCTGATTCATGAAATGCTATTAATTCTTTTTGTTTGTTTGTCATTACCATAGAATTTCTTTCAATACCCATAATAATTTTATCTTTTGCTTGTTCTAATTCATTCATAGTTATTTTTTTTTTTTTTAAACGTACAGTTAATAAAGCAGCTTCATTTATTAAATTTGATAAATCTGCTCCTGAAAAACCAGGTGTACTTCTAGCAATTAAAGATAAATTAACATCATTTGATATAATTACATTACGTATATGTATTTTTAAAATTTCTTCTCTTCCTTTTATATCAGGAAGTCCAATATATATTTTTCTATCAAAACGTCCAGGTCTTAATAATGCATTATCTAATATATCTGGTCTATTTGTTGCTGCTATAATAATAATACTTTGATTATTTTCAAATCCATCCATTTCAACTAATAATTGGTTTAATGTTTGATCTCTTTCATCATTTCCACCATTTATTCCTATGCCTCTTTTTTTACCAACAGCATCTATTTCATCAATAAAAATAATACATGGTATAAATTTTTTAGCTTGATTAAACATACTTCTAACTCTAGAAGCACCTACTCCTATAAACATTTCTACAAAGTCAGATCCAGAAATTGAAAAAAAAGAAACACCTGATTCTCCAGCAATAGCTTTAGCTAATAAAGTTTTACCAGTACCAGAAGGACCAATTATTAAAACACCTTTAGGTATTTTACAACCTATTTTTTTAAATTTATTTGGATTTTTTAAAAATTCAATTATTTCATTTAATTCTTCTTTTGCTTCATTACAACCAGCAACATCTTTTAAAGTAGTTTTAATTTTATTTAATTTTGACATTTTAGTTTTACTTTTACTAAAAGACATTGCTTTTTTACTACTATTATATATTTGTTTAGTAAAATATATCCAAAAACAAATAAATAATAATATTGGAATCCAAGATGAAATTATTGTTATTATTATATTGTTATTATTTTTATTATGTTCTTGCCCTATAATTTTAACATTTTTAATTAATAATGTATCTAATAATTTATTATCATTTATTGGGATATAAGTATTATATTGATCATTATTTTTTTTAATAACACTAATTTCTTTATCATTAATTTTTACTTCTTTAATTTTATTTTGTGTTAATTCTGTTATAAATTTAGAATATTCAATATAATTATTATTATATGATTTATAAATTATATTTTGTACAAAAAACATTACAAAAAATATTATAAAAATATAAGTTATTATTTTTTTAATTATTTTTTTCATTTTTTCCTTTTATTTAAATTTATTTAATTTTTAAACTTAAATTTAAACTTAAAAGCAATTATATATATTTCTTTAGAATTTGAATGTGAAGAATTTGGTTTAAATATTTTTATTTTTTTAAACATATTAAAAATATATTTAATATAATATTCATAATTATTACCTTGAAATATTTTAATTATACATATACCACCAATTTTTAATATATTTTTAATAATTTTAATTACTAATTTTACTAAATTAATAGATTTTGGAATATCAATTGAAGCTATACCACTAATATTAGGTGAAAGATCTGACATTACAATATGAACATTATTATAACCTAAATAATTAGTTATTTTATTAATAAAATTAATATTTAAAATATTTTCTACTATACATATTACATTTTTAATAGGATTTATTTTTTTAATATCATAAGCAATAACATAACCTTTTTTTCCAATTTTAGTGCTTGCATATTTTGACCAACCTCCAGGAGCTGCACCTAAATCAACCACGATCATATTTGGTTTAAATATTTTATAATGTTTTTGAATTTCTGAAATTTTAAACCAAGCTCTTGATCTTAAATTTTTTTTTTTAACATAGTAAACATATTTATCTTTTAAATTTCTTTTTAACCAATTATTTTTAATCATATATTATATATATTAAAATTTAAAATATTTAAGAATAATTTAAAAAAAATATAAGTCAATAGTTATTAAAAAAATATTAAAAATTAATTATAAATTTAAGGTATTAAAATGAATAAAAAAAAAACACAAAATTTTATAATAAATATTATTAAAAAAGATTTATTTAAAAAAAAATATAAAATAATAAAAACTAGATTTCCACCAGAACCTAATGGTTATTTACATATAGGACATGCTAAATCTTTATTTTTAAATTCTTATATATCTAAAAAATATAATGGTATTTTTAATTTACGTTTTGATGATACTAATCCAATTTATGAAAATATTAAATATATCAAATCTATTATAAAAGATATTAAATGGTTAGGTATAAATATTAATAATATTTATTATACTTCAAATTATTTTAATAAAATATATAAATATGCAGTTAAATTAATTAAACAAAATTTAGCTTATGTTGATAAATTATCTAAAAATAAAATTAAAAAAAAAAGAGGAACTTTAACTTATAAAGGTAAAAATAGTCCTTATAGAAATCAAAATATAAATACAAATTTAAAATTATTTAAAAAAATGAAAAAGGGTTATTTTTCTGAACAATCATTATGTTTACGTGCTAAAATAAATATGTCTTCTAGTAATATAATAATGAGAGATCCAATATTATATAGAATTAAATATAATTTACATAATCAAACTATTAAAAAATGGTGTATTTATCCTACTTATGATTTTTCACATTGTATTTCCGATGCAATAGAAAAAATTTCACATTCATTATGTACATTAGAATTTATAGATAATCGTATTTTATATAATTGGATAATTAAAAATATAAAAATAAAATTTCGTCCTTGTCAATATGAATTTTCAAAATTAAATTTAACTTTTTCTATTTTATCAAAAAGAAAATTGAAATTTTTAGTTAATAATAAATTTGTTAATGGTTGGGATGATCCTAGAATGCCTACTTTATCAGCTTATAAAAGAAGAGGTTATGATAATAATTCTATTATATCTTTTTTAAAAAATATAAATATAAATAAACAAGAAAATATAATTGATATAAATATGTTAGAATCATATATTCGAAATAATTTAAATATTAATGCTTTACGTATAATGGGAGTTTTAAATCCATTAAAAGTAATTTTGATAAATATGGAAAAATATACTGAAATGATTTTAATGTTAAATCATCCTATTAAAAAAAAAATGGGTTTTCGTTTAGTACCTTTTTACTATAAAATTTATATTGAAAGATCAGATTTTAAAGAAAAAAAAAAAAAAAAATATAAAGGATTAATTTTAGGAAATAAAGTAAGATTAAGAAATTCTTATATAATAAAAGCAAAAAAAATTATTAAAAATATTTGTGGTATTATAAAAACAATTTTTTGTTATTATTATTCAAATACTTTAAATAAAAATCAAAATGGTTATAAAAAAAATGATGTTATTCATTGGGTTTCAAAAAAACATTATCTAAATATCAATGTAAATCTATATAATTATTTATTTAAAAAACCAAATATTATTAAAAAAAAAAATTTAATTAAAGAAATAAATCCATTTTCTTTAATTATTAAACATTGTTATGTTGAACCTAGTTTATTTTATTTTAACATTAAAAAAAAATATCAATTTGAAAGAATAGGTTATTTTTATATAGATAATTATAAATATAAATATAACTTAATTTTTAATAGAATAATTACACTTAAAAAAAAAATTAAAAAATAATTTATTTTATTAATAAATAAAATATATTTATATATTTAATATTAATTTTAAAATATTAAATATTTAAATAAATTAAAATGAAAATAAAAAGACAAATAATTTTTGATACAGAAACTACTGGTTTAAACAAATTTGGTTTACCTTATTTAGGACATCGTATTATTGAAATTGGAGCAATAGAATTAATAAATAGAAAATTTACAGGTAAAATTTTTCATTCATATATTAAACCTGATAGATTAATTGATGCGGAAGCATTTTCAATACATGGAATTAGTAATAAATTTTTAAGTAATAAAAAAAAATTTTCAGATATTGCAAATAAATTTTTAAAATTTATTAATAATTCAGATTTAATAGCACATAATGCAATGTTTGATGTTAATTTTATAAATTATGAATTTTCATTACTTAATAAAAACATATTTAAAATAGAAAATTTTTGTAATATAATTGATACTTTATCAATAGCACGTAAATTATTTCCTGGAAAAAATAATAGTTTAAATGCATTATGTAAACGTTACGAAATTGATAAAAGTAAACGTGTTTTTCATAGTGCTTTAATTGATGCTAAATTATTAGCAAAAATTTATTTATTTATGACTGGAGGACAAAAATCTTTAAAATTAAATAAATATAATTTATTTAAAAAAAAAATATTAAAATTTACTAATATAATATATGCTAATAAAGAAGATATTTTAAAAAATAATTTTTATTAAAAATTAAAATTAATGTTAAATATTAGTTATTTTTAAAATTATATATTATATTAATTATTTTATTAATACGATATAAAAAATTTTTTTTTTTAATTATATATATAATATCATATATATTAGGAGTTTTTATATTACCAGTTATAATAATACGTAATGGCATACATATTTCATATGTATTTAATTTAAATTGTTTTTTAATTTTATTAATTATTAAATTAATATTATTATTATTCCAAAATTTATTTGTTTTAAATTTATTATAAATAACTATTAATATTTTATTAATATGTTTAAATTTCAAAATTTTTTTAAATATAGAATAATTTAATAAAATATTTTTTTTATATATATATTTAAATAATTTGATCATATCAATTAAATTTTTACAACGTTTATTAAATAATTTAATAACATTTTCTATTTTTGGTTTTTTATTTATATTTAAATTAATATTATTTATATATGGTAATATTTTTTTTTTAATTTTAATAATAGGCATTTTTTTAATATAATTTTGATTTAACCAATTTAATTTTTTAATATCAAAAATACTATCTGATTTAATAAAATTTTTAAAATTAAAATATTTTTTCATTTCATTAATTGTAAATATTTCTTTATTTTTATATGACCATCCTAATTTTAATATATAATTAATAATCGCTTCAGGTATATAACCTTTTTTTTTATACTCATTTATATTATTAATACTATATCTTTTAGAAAGTTTTTTTTTATTTTTATCTAAAATTATTGATACATGTGCATATTTTGGGATTTTTTTATTTAAAACTTTAAATATATTTATTTGTCTTGGAGTATTATTTATATGTTCTACACCTCTAATAATATGAGTTATATTCATATTTATATCATCAATAACAGAACTGAAATTATAAGTAGGAATTCCATTTTCTCTACAAATTATTAAATCATCTAATTCTTTATTATTTATTTTAATTAAACCTCTTATTTTATCTTTAAAAATTACAAAACCTTTATTAGGATTTCGGAAACGTATTACATATTGTTTTTTTTTTTTTTTAATAAAATTAATACAAAATTTATCATAACGTGGTTTTATTTTATTTTTAATTTGATAATTTCTTAATAAATTTAAACGATTTTTTGAACAATAACATTTATATGCATTTCCATTATTTAACATTTTTTTAATAATTAACATATATTTATAAATATTATTTGTTTGAAAAAATGGTCCTTTATCCCAATTAATATTTAACCATTTTAATCCATTAATTATAGAATTAATTGATTTAATATTTGAACGATAAATATCAGTATCTTCCATTCTTAATATAAATAAACCTTTATTACGACGACTAAATAACCATGAATATAATGCAGTTCTTACTCCACCAATATGTAGAAATCCAGTTGGACTTGGTGCAAATCTAGTTATTATTTTCATAAATTATCTTATTTATAATAAAAAATGTTTTAAAAATTATTTAATTAATAAATATTTTAAAATTAAATATAGTAAAATTTAATGTTTAAATTTAATTATTTAAATTTTAAAATTTTTAAATAATATTATAATTTATTAGTTTACCATTTTTAATACCAACACATACATTATGATAACCTTTATATATTAATTTAATTGCATAAGTACCCATACTATAACCTAAAATTCTATCATATACTACAGGTTTACCTCCTCTTTGAATATGACCTAAAACAACTGTTTTAATTTCTTTTTTAATTTTCTTTTTAATATATTTTGAAAGTTTTAAAATATTATAAATATTTTCAGTAATAATTATAATTGCATTTTTTAATCCATTTAATATTTTAAATTTAATTTCATTAATTAAATTATCAATATTAAATTTAATCTCTGGAATTATAAAAAATTCACATTTTGCTGCAATAGCAGCAGCTATAGTTAATTTACCACAATTTCTACCCATTACTTCAACTATAAAAATACATTCATGTGAATAAGCTGTATCACGTATGTTGTCTATTGAATTTACTATAGTATTTAAAGCAGTAAAATATCCTACAGTATAATCTGTATATAAAATATCATTATCAATTGTTCCAGGTAAATTTATACAAGAAATACCTTTTTTTATTAAATATTTGGAACCAATATATGTTCCATTACCTCCTATAATAATTAATGAATTAATATTATTATTTTTTAAATTATTAATAGCTTTATGTCTAATAATTTTATATTTAAAATTTTTAAATCTAGAAGACCCTAAAAATGTACCACCATTATTGTTTAAATTTAATAATTTATAATTTTTAATTATTTTAATATTATTTTCATATAAACCTTTATAACCATATAAAATACTAAAAATATTAAATTTATATATAAATGCAGCATTTAATACACCATTAATAATGTAATTCATACCTGGTGAATCACCACCACTAGTTAATATACCAATATTTTTCATTTGTATTCTTTTAAAATTATAAAATTATTAAATTTATATAATAAATTTTTTAATTTATTTTTTTATTAATAAAATATATTTAAAAATATTTGTTTTTAAAAATTAAATTAAATAAAATTAATAATTTTTGAAATAAATGATTATAAATAATTTATTAAACATTCAAGTACAAAAAATTATTAAAAAATTAATTTATATTAAAAAAAAAAAAAAATATAATATTAAAAAAAAAAAAATTAAAATAATTAATATTAAATTTAAAAATATATTTTTTTTAAATAAAAATAAATTTTTAATTAAATTAACAAAAAAATATTATTTAATTAAAAAATTTTTAAATAAAATTAAATTTTTAAAAAAAAATATATATGATAATATTGAATTATTATATATATATAATAATACAAAAGATATTGAAGTTATAAATTATATTAAAAAAAATATTATTAAAATAAATAATATAATTAAAAATTTAGAAAATACATGTATATTTATAGGAAAAAATGATAAATTAAATTGTTATTTAAATATTAAATCAGGTACTGGAGGTATAGAATCACAAGATTGGTGTAATATTTTATTAAAAATGTATTTAAAATGGGCTGAAAAAAAAAAATTTAAAATTAAATTTATAAAAGAATCAATAGGTAATATTAATGGTATTAAATCAGTAACTATTAAAATTATTGGAAATTATGCTTATGGTTGGTTGCGTACTGAAATAGGTATACATAGATTAGTTAGAAAAAATTTATTTAATAAAAAAAGACATACATCTTTTAGTTCAGTTTTTGTATATCCTATAATTAAAAAAAATATTAATATAAATATTAAAAAAAAAGATTTGCGTATAGATTGTTATAAATCTTCAGGTTCAGGTGGACAACATATTAATAAAACTGAATCAGCTGTTAGAATTACTCATTTACCAACTAATTTTATAACACAATGTCAAAAAACACGATCACAATATAAAAATAAAATTAATGCTATTAAAAAATTAAATATAAAATTATTAAATTATAAAACAAAAAAAACAGAAGAAAAAAAAAAAAATATTTCTTGGGGAAATCAAATTAGATCATATGTTTTAGATGATTCTTTTATTAAAGATATAAGAACAAATTTAAAAATTAATAATATAAAATATGTATTAAATGGAAATTTAGATTTTATAATTAAAAAAAATTTAAAAGCTGAGTTACAAAATGATTATTAAGAATTTTTTAAATATTAATTATAAAATTAAAAAATTATATATTAAAAAAAAAAAAAAAAAAAAAAAAATTTTTATAAATATTAATACATCTATTCAAATTAATAAAAAATATTATAATAAAGATATTCAAACTTTATCAAATATAGTTAAAAAAGTAATTGTTGCAGGTAGAATTATTAATAAAAGAATAATGGGTTCAGCAACATTTATTAAAATAAAAGATATGTGGGGTTATATTCAATTATA
Organism: Candidatus Psyllophila symbiotica; assembly: GCA_030849405.1. Taxonomy (GTDB): domain Bacteria; phylum Pseudomonadota; class Gammaproteobacteria; order Enterobacterales; family Enterobacteriaceae_A. Next base: position 43,681 of record CP116499.1, read on the forward strand.
TATAACAAAAAATAAATTTCTTTTTTCTTTATATAAAAAAATAACAAAATGGAAATTAGGTGATATTTTATTAGCTAAAGGTGTATTATTTAAAACAAAAACAGGTGAATTATCAATTTTATGTAATAAATTATATCTTTTAACAAAATCTTTACGTGTATTACCAAATAAATTTAATAATGTTTTAGATAAAGAAATTATATATAGACAACGTTATTTAGATTTAATTATTAATAATAATTCAAATAATATTTTTAAAATTCGTTCTAAAATAATATTATATATTAGAAATTATATGAATATAAATAAATTTATTGAAGTAGAAACTCCAATAATTCAAACAATTCCAGGTGGTGCTGCAGCAAAACCATTTGAAACTTATCATAATTCTTTAAATGTTAAAATGTATTTAAGAATTTCTCCTGAATTATATCTTAAACGTTTAATAATAGGGGGTTTTGAAAGAGTTTTTGAAATTAATAAAAATTTTAGAAATGAAGGTATATCGTATAAACATAATCCTGAATTTACTATGATGGAAATTTATATGGCATATTCTAATTATAAAATTTTAATCAAATTTATAGAATCTTTATTTAAAAGTATAATTAAATACATTTTTAATAAAACAAAAATATTATATAAAAACTATTTATTTGATTTTAATAAACCATTTAAAAAAATTACAATGTATAATTCAATTAAAAAATATTATAAATATATAAATTTAAAATATATATATAATATTTTTTATTTAAAAAAAATTTTTAAATCTATAAATATTAAAAAAAAAAAATATTATAAAATTGGAAATTATATTAATAAAATATTTGAAATAATAGTAATACCGTATTTAATTCAACCTACATTTATTTTAGAATATCCAATAGAAGTATCACCTTTATCTAAAAGAAAATATAATAATCCTAGTATAGCTGATAGATTTGAATTATTTATTGCTGGTTTAGAAATTTGTAATGGATTTTCAGAATTAAATAAATCAAAAGAACAATATCAAAGATTTAAAGAACAAATTAAAAATATGAATAATAATAATATAATATTTAAAGATACAGATTATATAAAAGCTTTAGAATATGGAATGCCTCCTACTGCTGGTTTAGGAATAGGAATAGATCGTATAATAATGATATTAACTAATAGTAAAACAATAAAAGATGTTATATTATTTCCAACAATGCGTAAAATTATTTAATAATTATTTATATTATATTATTTTAAATAATATATATATTTATATTATAAATTTTATTGAAAATAATATATTTTAAATTAAATTTATAATTAGCGGAATGGAGCAGTTGGCAGCTCGTCGGGCTCATAACCCGAAGGTCGTTGGTTCAATTCCAACTTCCGCAATTAAATTAAATATATTTTATTTATATAATTAAAATATAATAAAGAGAAATTATTATGTATAATAATTATAATAATATTAAAATCTTAAATGGTTTAGAAGTAGTTAAAAAATGTCCAGGAATGTATATAGGTAGTATTGATAATGGTTGCGGTTTACATCATATGGTTTTTGAAATTATTGATAATTCTATAGATGAATTTATTATTAATAAAGGTAATAAAATTATAATTACTATACATAATGATAATTCAATATCTATTCAAGATAATGGTGAAGGTATCCCAATTAATATTCATTCAATAAAAAAAAAACCAATTGCTGAAATATTAATGACTATTTTACACACTGGTAATAAATTTAATAATAATTATAATATAAAAACTGGAGGATTACATGGTGTTGGTATTTCAGTTGTTAATGCTTTATCTAAAAAATTAAAATTAATAATTTATAAAAATAATATAATTTATAAACAATTTTATATAAATGGAGTATCTTCAAATAAATTTAAAATAATTAAAAAAACAAAAAAAAAAGGGACAGTTATTCGTTTTTGGCCTAATTTAATTATTTTTAATTATTTAATTTCTTTTAATTATTATATTTTATTAAAATATTTACATAAATTAACATTTTTAAATCCTAAAATTAAGATATTTATAAGAAATTTATATAATAATAAAAAAGATTTTTTAAAACATTATGGGGGTATAAATTCTTATATTAAATTTTTAAATAAAAAAAAAAAAATTATTAATAAAAAAATATTTAAAATTTCAGTAATTATTGAAAATATTAATGTTGATATTGTAATTCAATGGAATAATAAAATATATGAAAAAATATATTGTTTTACTAATAATATTCAACAAATAGATGGAGGTAGTCATCTTAATGGTTTTAAAAAAGGAATTATTGAATATTTTAATAATTATATATTTAAAAAAAAAAAAATAAAAAATGATGATATTAAAATGGGATTATTTGGAATTATTTCAATAAAATTATGTAATCCTATTTTTACATCGCAAACTAAAAACAAATTAATTTCACAAAAAATAGAAAAAATAATTAAATTAATTACGATTAAAAAATTTAATACATATTTAAATAAAAATAAAAAAGATAAAAAATTAATTATTAAAAAAATTATAAATTCTTATAAATATAGAAAAAATATAATACAATTAAATAAAACATCTATTAAAACAAAATATAATAAAATTAATTTAATAAATAAATTAGCTAATTGTCAAGAAATTAATCCAATTTTTAAAGAATTATATTTAGTAGAAGGAGATTCAGCTGGAGGTTCCGCAAAACAAGGAAGAGATAGAAAAATACAAGCTATTTTACCTTTAAAAGGAAAAATTTTAAATGTTGAAAAAGCTAATTTTAATAAAATAATAAATTCTAAAGAAATATTATTTTTAATGTCAGCAATTGGAATTAATATTTATAAAAATAAATATAATATTGATAAAATTAAATATAATAAAATTATAATTATGACAGATGCCGATGTTGATGGTTCACATATTCGTACATTATTATTAACTTTTTTTTATAGGAAAATACCTAAAATTATAGAAAAAGGATATATATATATAGCTCAACCACCTTTATATAAAATACAAAATAAAAAAAAAAAATATTATATAAAAGATAATAAAAACATGAATAAATATAAAATTAATATTGCAATTAAAAACACTAAATTAATAAATAAAAAAAAAAAAATATATTTTAAAAAAAAAATGTTTAAAAAAATAATATATGAATATTTTATAATTAAAAAAGAAATTAATAATAATAAAAAATATCCATATGATTTAATAATAAATTTAATTTATTATCCTTTATTTATTAAATTTAACAATTTTAACAATTATAAAATAATTAAAAAATGGTTATTTTTTTTAATAAATAAATTAAATAAAAAATATAAAAAAAATTTTATTTATTATACAGTTAAAATAATTAAAAATATTAATATTAATATATTTGAATTGTTATTTTGTAAACATATTTATGGTAATAATGTTTATTATAAAATAAATTGTTTTTTTTTTAATAATAATAAATATAAAAAAATACTTTATTTAAATAAAAAATTATATTTATTATTTAATAAAAATACATTTATAATTAAAAATAAAAAAAAAAAAAAAACATATTCTTTTGATAATACTTTAAATTGGTTATTTAAAAATATTGATAATAAAATTAATATTAAAAGATATAAAGGTTTAGGAGAAATGAATCCAGAACAATTATGGGAAAGTACTATGAATCCTAAAAATAGAAATATATTAAATGTATATATAAAAAATGTAAAATATGCAAATAAATTATTTGATATTTTAATGGGAAATAATGTAAAATTAAGACGAAATTTTATTAAAAATAATTCATTAAATATTATTAATATAAATATTTAATATATAAATTAAAAGTTAATTTATAAGCCGGGTTCTGTCATAAGTAGTAATTTATCTAGACTAATAATTAATTATTAGTTCAAGCAGTTAACCCAGATTTAGTATGAGCAATACAATCTTTATTTAACTTTGCACTAGGTGGAGTTTGCAATATTACAAATTTATAATGTAATATGTTAAAAACAATTTCACCCAATCTATAAAATTTATAGATGGTTTATTTTCTGTTGCACTATTCGTAATTTAATCTCAGGTGTTACCTGACACCCTGCTCTTTAGTGCCCGGACTTTCCTCCTTTATTTAAATTAAAGGCTACTACTTAATTAACTTATAAATTATTAATATAAAATAATATTTATTTAAATATTTTTAAAAATATATTTGATATATTATATAATATTAAGCAATAATATTTATTAAAATATTTTTTAAAAATATATTTAAAATATTATATAATATTAAATAATATTTTAAAAATATTTAATTAATATTTAAAAATTAGGATAATAATAATGACTTTAACTAAAATAAATCGTATAATGTTTCCTGTTAGCTTAGTTTTATTTGAGTTAATAGTTTATGTTACTAATGATATGATGCAACCTGCTATGTTAGAAGTTGTAAAATATTTCCATGTTAGTACAGAATGGATACCTACGTCTTTAACAGCATATTTATCAGGTGGTATGTGTTTACAATGGTTTTTTGGACCATTATCTGATAAGTATGGTAGAAGACCTATCATGTTTTTTGGCGTTTGTTTTTTTATTTTTAGTTGTTTATTAATTACTTTAACTATTAATATAAAACAATTTATGTTTGTACGTTTTCTACAAGGAATGGGTTTATGTTTTATTGGAACTGTTGGATATACTACTATACAAGAAACATATGAAGAAAAGCGTTGTATTAAATTAATAGCATTAATGGCAAATATAGCATTAGCAGCACCATTATTAGGTCCATTAGGGGGTACTATAATAATTAAAAAATTCCCATGGCAAAAGATGTTTATTGGTTTTTCATTAGTAGCATGTTTATCATTATTAGGATTATATTGTTTTATGCCAGAACCTACAAAAAAAAGAGAAAAAAATATTTCTTTTATTAATTTATTTAAAAATTATAAGTTTATACTACAAGATTTAAAATTTTTATGTGGTGCTTTTTCGATTGGTTTTGCTAATGTACCATTAATTTCATGGATAGCTCTTTCTCCAATAATTTTAGTAAGTAAATGTAAATTAACTATGATTGCATATGCTATTTTACAAATGCCAGTATTCATAGGATTAATATTAGGGAATGTTTCATTAGGATTTTTAAGTAAAAATAATGATTTGCAAAATTTAATAACTTTCGCTGGTAAACCATTAGTTATTGGTTTAATACTTACTGTATTTTCTATATTTATTAAATTTTATTCATCTTTATGGATTACAGTAAGTTTAGGTATATATGCATTTGGTTTAGGTATTGCAAATCCTTGTTTAACTAGAGTAACATTATTTTCAAGTAAATTTAGAAAAGGTAGTGTTTCAGCAGTAATGGGTATGATTACTATTATGATATTAATTACTAATATTCAACTTGCTAAAACTGTATTTTTATGGAAAAATGTAATAGCATTTAATATTTTAAATATGTTTAATGGATTTATATGGTTATTTTTTATTATTTCATTTTTTATACAAGATAAAAAAGTAATAAAATTATTAAAATATAAAATATAATAATTGTATTAGACTATTAAATTTTGTTATATACATATAAATTTGTATATAATAAAATTTAGTAGTTATTAAATATATTTAAATAAATATCATTTACATAATAATATAAATAAGTTTTTTATTTCATTCCAAAATAATATATTATTATTTATTTTTATTAATTTTTCAATTTTAATTAATATTATAAAAGCATTATTTAAATCATTATATGTTAATTTTTTAATAATTTTTTTATATAATAAATATTTATAATTATTAAAATATTTATTTTTTTTAATATTTAAATTAAATTTAATTTCAATTATATTAATTAATTCTTTTTGTAATATATATAAAAATAATATCGGTTCAAATTTTTTATATTGAATATTATTTAAAATATTTAAAGATTTATTAATATCACTATTAATTAAAATTTCAAATAAATTATTAAAAGAAAAATAAGTAGAATTATAAATATTTTTTTTAATATTAATAATATTAATATTTCCATTTGGATATATTAATAATAATAAATCTAAAAAATTAGATAATTCAAATATATTACCTTCAAAATATTTTAAAAATAAACTATTAGATTTTAAATTTAATTTAAATTTCATTTTTTTAATTAAAAAATTTAAACATCTTTTAAAATTATTAATATTATTTTTTTTACAATTAATATTAATTATAAAATTATATATATTATTATCAATTAAAATTTTTTTTAATAAATTCGTAAAATTTAATCCAATTAATACTATTACAACTTTAATATTAAAAAAATTAAATAAATTATATATATTCATAAATATTTTATTATTTATAATATTATTTTCAAATTCTAAAAATAATATTTTTTTATTTATTAAAAAATTTGAATTATTACAAAAATTAAATATTTTTTCCCAAATTGTATAGTTATTTATTTTAATATTTATAAATACATTTGTAAAATAAATTTTTTTAATTAAATTTTTATTTTCATTAATTAAAAAATAATCATTACCATTAAATAAATATATAACTTTTTTTTTTTTTATTTTAATAATTTTATTAATATTTATAAAAACCATTTTTAAATTTTAAAATATTTATAATTTTAATTAATATATTTTAAAATAAATTTATTTTTAAAAATTATATTAAATATTTTTCTTTCAATATATATTATTTTTAAAATATTATTTATAATTTTTTTTTTTTTAAATAATATTTTTTTTTTAATAATATTAAATATAAATTCTTTATTATAATTAAATTTAATATTTATTTTAGTATAAAATTTACTATTTATTTGAATAATTATCTTTAATTTTTTAATAATTAATTTTTTATTAAATTTAGGCCAAGAAATATAATCAATATCATTTTTTTCACCTAATAATTTCCATACTTTAAAACATAAATGAGGTATAAAAGGATAAAGTAATCTAATTAATACTAATAAACATTCATGTAAAATTAAATTATTTATTTTTTTAATTAAAACTAAATAATTTATTGTATTTATAAATTTCATTATTTTTGATATAACAATATTAAAAAATTGTTTATATTTAATATAATATGTTACTTCATTAATTAGTTTATGTAATAAAATAATTATTTTTTTTTGTTTATTATTTAATATTTCAATTTTTTTTTTTTTTTTTTTAATTTTTATGTGATTAATAATTATTTTCCAAAAACGTTTTAAAAATTTAAATATTCCTATTAATTGCAATTCATTCCATTCTAATTCGATTTCTATTGGTACAGCGTAAATTATAAATAATCGAATAGCATCAGAACCATATTTTTTAATTATATTAATTAAATTAATTCCATTGTTTTTAGATTTAGACATTTTAATTATACCAGAATATTTTATATTATTATTATTTTTATCTATAAATTTTATTTTTTTTTTGTTTAAAATTATATTAATTTTTTTTTTATTTACCCAAATTTTTTTTTTTTTATTAATATAATAAAAAGAATGTGATAAAACCATACCTTGACAAATTAATTTTTTAACTGGTTCATTATAATTAATTAAACCAAAATCTCTAAATATTTTATGAAAAAATCTTAAATATAATAAATGCATATTAGCATGTTCTATTCCACCAATATATTGATCAATAGGTAACCAATAATTTGCAGAAATTAATTTAATAATATTTTTATTATATTTTAAACATGTATATCTTATATAATACCAAGAAGATTCAATAAATGTATCAAGTGTATCTGTTTCAAGTTTAAAGTATTTATTGTTAATAAAAATTTTAGACCAATTTAAATTTAATTTAAGTGGAGTTATTAAATTATTTATATAAATATTTTCAGGTAAAATAATTGGTAATTTATTTTGAGATATTGGAATTAAACTATTATTAAATATATTTATCATAGGTATTGGATTTCCCCAATAACGTTGTCTAGAAATATTCCAATCCATTAAATTATATAAAATATTTTTTTTAATTATTCCTAAATATATAAATTTTTTAAAAATTATTTTTTTTTTTTTTTTAATATTTAATTTTTTAATATTTTTTGAAATTATTAATTTTATTGGAATATTATATTTAATAGCAAATTTTAAACTTTTTTTATTAAATTTTGGTGTAGCTATTTTAGATTTATTAAAATTATTTAAATTAAAATTAACAATCCATATTGGTAATTTTACATTTAAAATTGGATGAATAGCAAATAAATTTGTATTTATTCCTTTTATTTTTTTTTTATAATTTTTTTTATATTTATTAATAAATTTCTTAATTTTGTTATTTTTTTTTGATAATTTTATTGAAATTAAGTTATCTATAGAAATAATAATATAAGTAATATATAATAAAAAATCTACTTTATTTATATAAATAATAATTTTTTCAGTATTATTTAAAATATTTAAAAAAATTTTAAATTTTTTAATTTTACCTATCCAATTTTTTTGCATATTTTTAACTTTAATAGGCCAATGTGTTAAATATTTTAAATCATTTAATAATTGTTTAGAATATAAATTAATTTTTAAAAACCATTGTGATAATTTTTTTTTTTTTATTTTATTATCACATCGCCAACAATTATTATTTATTACTTGTTCATTAGCAAGAACAGTTTTATCATATTTACACCAATTTATTAAAGATTTTTTTTTATAAATAAATTTTTTTTTATATAATTTAATAAAAAACCATTGCTCCCATTTATAATAATTTGGTTTACATGTTATTATTTCTTTATCCCAATCATATGAAAATCCTAATAAATTTAATTGTTTTTTCATATTTTTAATATTTTTATATGTCCAAATTGAAGGTAAAATTTTTTTTTCAATTGCTGTTTTTTCTGCTGGTAAACCAAATGCATCCCATCCAATAGGTTGCATTACATTTTTACCCTTCATTCTATTATATCTAGAAATAATATCACCTATAGTATAGTTTCTAATATGGCCTATATGTAAATTACCAGATGGATATGGTATCATACATAAAACATAATATTTTTTTTTATTAAAATTTTCAATAGTTTTAAAAATTTTTTTTTTATACCAATATTTTTGAACATTTATTTCTATATTTTTATAAAAATAATTTTTATACATTATTACCTTTTATTTTTATTAAATTTATTTTTAAAACTTAATTATTTTATTAAAATTGTTTTTTATAAATAATAAATATTTAAATATAATATTAAATAAATTAAATTAAATTACGTATATCTGATAATATATATTTAATATTATTAATAAAACGTGCACCATCTGCACCATCAATTACTCTATGGTCAAATGATAATGAAATAGGTAATATTAATTTAGGTATAAATTTTTCAATATACCATACAGGTTCAATACTAGATTTAGATATACCTAATATTGCAACTTCGGGTGAATTTATAATTGGTGTAAAATTTGTTGTTCCTATATGTCCTAAACTAGATATTGTAAAGCTACTATTAATCATATCATTTTTATTTAAAAAACCATCTCTAGATTTTTTTGAAATTTCAATTAAAGATTTAGCTATTTCTATAATTGTTTTATTTTTTATTTCTTTAATAATAGGTACTACTAAACCTTTTTTAGTTTCTACAGCAATACCTATATTAATATCTTTTTTAATTTTTAAAAATTTTCCATCTTTAGATAATGAACTATTAAATTTTGGCATATTATTTAAAACAATTTCAACTGCTTTTATAATAAAAACTAAAGGTGTAATTTTAATATTTTGTTTATTTTTAATTAAAATTTCATTTTGTTTTTTTCTGAAAATTTCTAAATCAGTTATATTTATTTTATCAAAAATTGTTACATGAGGTATTGTAATCCAATTTTTAAGTAAATTTTTACCTGAAGTAATTTGTAAATTATTAATTTTTATTTTTTTAATATTATTTAATTCATTTAAATTTTGTTGTTTTAAAGTATAATTATTACTTAAATTATTTTTGTTCTGTTTTTCAATGTAATAATCAATATCTTCTTTAATAATTCTACCTTTTAATCCAGTACCTTTTATTTTTTTTAAATCAATATTAAATTTTCTAGATAAATTTCTAATTAAAGGACTAGCATGTATTTCTTCATTTAATTTATTATTTTCATTTTTTTTATTATTAATTAAATTATTTGATTTATTTTTATTAATAATATCATCTAAAATTATAATTATAGAGTTTGTTTTTACTTTATCACCAACATTTACTTTTATTTCTTTAATAATACCTGATTTTGTAGAAGGAATATCTAAAGAAGTTTTATCACCTTCTATTGTAATTAAATTTTGTTTTTTTTTAATTATATCATTAACTTTAACAAAAATCTCAGTTACTTCTAATTCATCTGATCCAATATCTGGAATTTTTATTTCAAATAACATTTTCTTCCTTATAATATTCTAGGATTTTTTTTTTTAAAATTAATATTAAATTTTAAAAAAGCATTATATAATATAAATTTATTAATTTTATTTAATTTATATAATATATTTAATGTAGCAATTATAATATAAAAAGAATTAATTTCAAAATGATATCTTAAATTTGATCTACTATCAGATCTACCAAATCCATCTGTACCTAAATTAATATAATGTGTATTTGGTAAAAATTTAAATATTTGTTCTGAAAATAATTTAATATAATCTGTGGCTGTTATAGTAGGTAAATTATTTAAAATTTTACAAATAAATGGTATTTTTGATTTTTTATTAGGATTTAAAAAATTCCAACGTTCACAATCTTGATTATTTCTAGCTATTTCAGTAAATGAAGTAACACTAAAAATATCAGATGATATATTATATTCACTTAATAATATATATGCTGCTTTTCTAATATTTCTTAAAATAGCACCTGAACCTAAAAGTTGAATTTTTATTTTACTTCCTTTTAAACTATCTAATTTATAAATACCTTTTAAAATATTATATTTAATATTATTATACATTTTTGGCATATAATAATTTTCATTTGTTATAGTAATATAATAATAAATATTTTCTTTTTTTTTACCATACATACGTTTAATACCATTTTGTATAATTATAGATAATTCATATGCATAAGTTGGATCATAAGAAATACAATTTGGTATTGTTAATGAATAAATATGACTATGTCCATCTTGATGTTGTAAACCTTCACCATTTAAAGTAGTTCTTCCTGAAGTTGCTCCAATTAAAAAACCTTTGGCTTGTTGATCTCCTGCTGCCCATAATAAGTCACCTATTCTTTGAAACCCAAACATAGAATAAAAAATATAAAATGGTATCATTTGTAAATTATGAACACTATAAGAAGTAGCAGCTGCTAACCATGATGATATAGCTCCAGATTCATTAATTCCTTCTTGTAATATTTGTCCATGTTTATCTTCTTTATAATATGAAAAATTATTAATATCTTGAGGAGTATACTTTTGACCATTAGGATTATAAATACCAATTTGTCTAAATAAATTTTCCATTCCAAAAGTTCTAGCTTCATCAGAAATTATTGGTACTAAATATTTTGTTATTGATTTATTTTTAAGTAATAATTTTAAAATTTTAATAAAAATAGTTGTTGTTGATATTTTTTTTTTTTGTTTTTTAAATAAATTTTTAAAATTTAAAATACTAGGAATATTAAATTTATTATTTATATAAATGTTTCTATTAGGAATAAATCCATTTAATAATTTTCTTTTTTTTTGAATATATTTATATTCTTTAGTATTTTTTTTAAATTTAATAAAATTTAAATTTTTAATTTTATTTTCATTAATATTTAATTTTAATTTTTTTTGAAAATAATATAATTCTTTAAAATTCATTTTTTTAACTTGATGTATTATATTTTGACTTTCAAAATTTTTACCCATACCATAACCTTTAATTGTATGTACTAAAATAACAGTAGGTTTATTACTATTTATTGCTTTTTTCATAACTGTAAAAATTTTAATAAAATCATGACCACCACGGTTTAATTTCAAAATTTCATCATCACTTAATTTTTCAACTAATTTATATGTTTCTTTATAACGTCCAAAAAAATTTTTACGTATATAAGCACCATTTTTTGTCATAAAATTTTGATAATCACCATCATTAGTTTCATTTAATAAACGTATTAATTTTCCACTTTTATCTGTTTTAAATAATTTATCCCAATTACTACCCCAAATTAATTTTAAAACTTTCCATCCTGCTCCATTAAAAATACCTTCTAATTCATTAATAATTTTACCATTACCATTAATTGGACCATCTAAACGTTGTAAATTACAATTTATTATAAATATTAAATTATTTAATTTTTCTCTTGTTGCAATTGTTATTGCTCCTTTTGATTCAGGTTCATCCATTTCACCATCACCAAGAAAAACATATACTTTTTGTTGTGTTTTTTTTTTTAAAGAACGATTTTGAATATATTTTAAAAATTTAGCTTGATAAATAGCATTAATTGCTCCTAAACCCATAGAAACAGTAGGAAATTGCCAAAAATTTGGCATTAATTTTGGATGAGGATACGAACTTAATCCATTTTCAAAAACTTCTTGTCTAAAATTATTTAAATGACATTCATTTAATCTACCTTCTAAAAATGCTCTTGCATAAATTCCAGGTGATGTATGACCTTGAAAAAAAATAATATCACCATTATTATTATAATTTGAAGCTTTAAAAAAATGATTAAAACAAACCTCATAAAATATAGCAATAGATTGAAAAGAAGCTATATGTCCACCTAAATCAATTTTTTTATTATATGCTTTTAAAACTATAATAATAGCATTCCATCTAATAACAGAACAAATTTTTTTTTCTATTAAAATATTACCTGGATACTTTAAATCATATTTATAATTTATTGTGTTGATATAATTATTTAATTTAATATTTTCATTAATATTAATATTAATATTATATGTATGTTTTATAATTTTATTAATTATAAAATTAAAACGTTTATATCCTTCTTTATTAATAATTGATTTAGCTGATTGGATCCACTCATTAGTTTCTATTGGATCTATATCTTTTTTTTCAAACATATAATAAATACCATTTCAATTAAAATATTAAATATAATAAATTAAATTAAATATTATAATATTAAATTATTAATTAAAAGTTATGTAATAAAATTTAAATATTTATTTTATTGAATAAATATTTATATTATTATTTATTTGCCTAAATAGCTCAGTTGGTAGAGCAAAGGATTGAAGATCCTTGTGTCCTTGGTTCGATTCCAAGTTTGGGCATATTTATATTTTATAAGTTAAATAAATATAAAATTTTAAAAATTTAAATATAATTAAAATTTATATATTTCCATGATTTTATATTATTTTTTTTTTTAAAATAAGGTATTTCGCCTAAAAAAATAATATTTAAATTTTGTTTTAAAGTTTTTATATATTTTTTATGCCAAATATTTTTATTGCTAATATTATTTGCTATCCATCCTTTTAAAATTAATCCTTTATTTTTAATAGATTCAACTGTTAATAATGCATGATTTATGCAACCTAATTTTATTCCAACAACCAAAATAATTGAAATTTGCTCTTTAATTACCCAATCTGAAAATTTTTTAATTTTTGATATTGGAGTTAACCATCCTCCAATTCCTTCTATAATAATTAAATTTGTTTTTTTTTTAATATATTTTAGTATTGATGAAATTTTATATAATGATATTGGATTTTTAATTCTTTCACTAATAATATTAGGAGATGTTTTATCTAAAAAATTATATGGATTAATAATATTATAATATAATTTAATATTACTATTTTTTTTAAGTAATAAAGCATCATTATTACGTAATCCGTATTTAGTAAATTTACAATCTGTAGCAATTGGTTTATAACCTATACTATTAAAACCTAATTTTTTAGTTAATTGTAATAAAATTATACTTATAAAAGTTTTACCAACTTTAGTATCAGTACCTGTAATAAATAAACATTTTGTCAAAATAATCTCCATTAAACAATATTTTCAAATTTAAAGAAAACTTATATTGTTAATTTATAAATATATAAAAAATTAAAATATTTTATTTATAATTAATATTATTGATAATTATTTAAAGTTGCATCATAAAATTTAACATTTTCTTTATTAGTATTTTTATTAATTTTATTAATTTTTATTTTTTTTTTTTCTATTTTTAAACCCAATTTATTTAATAACTTTAAATCTTTATCTTCATTAGGATTTGGGGTAGTTAATAATTTACATCCATAAAATATTGAATTTGCTCCAGCCATAAAACACATAGCTTGAGTTTGTTCATTCATATTTTCTCTACCTGCTGAAAGTCGAATATATGATTTAGGTATCATTATACGAGTTATAGCAATAACTTTAATAAATTCAAATGGATCAATATCTTTATTTTTTTCTAATGGTGTACCACTAACTTTAACTAACATATTAATAGGAATGCTTTCAGGTGGTATTTTCATATTTGCTAATTGCATTAATAAAATAATTCTATCTTTAATATTTTCACCTAAACCTATAATACCTCCTGAACAAACTTTTATTCCAGTTTTTCTAATGTTTTTTATAGTATTTAACCTATCTTTATAACTACGAGTAGTAATAATTTTTTTATAATATTCTGGAGAAGTATCTATATTATGATTATAATAATCTAAACCAGAATTATATAAAATTTTAGCCTGTTTTTCACTTAAAGAGCCTAAAGTCATACATGTTTCAAGTCCAATTTTTTTAACTGTTTTTATTATTTTATTTAAATAAGGCATATCACGTTCTTTAGGATTTTTCCAAGCTGCCCCCATACAAAATCTTGTAGCTCCATTTTTTTTTGCTTTAATTGCAGATTCTAAAATTTTGTTAATTTTAATTAAACGTTCTATTTCTAAACCAGTTTTATATCTAGAACTTTGAGGACAATATTTACAATCTTCTGGACAAGCTCCAGTTTTTATAGATAAAAGAGTACTTATTTGTATTGTATTAGGTTTAAAATTTTTTCTATGTATATTTTGAGCCAAAAATATTAAGTCTAACAAAGGTTTATTGAAAAGTTTTTGTGTTTTTTTTATTGTCCAAATTTCATTATTCATTTAAAATGCCTTAATAAATTAACATTTATATTTAGACTAATAAACACATATATATACTGTCAACTATTAATAATTTAATTATATAATATAATTATGTATATTAAAATAACAAAAAAAAAATTTGATAAAAAATACATTTGGCATCCTTATACTTCAATAATTAAACCTTTAAAATGTTATAATATTTTAAATGCAAAAGGAGTAATATTAAAATTATCAAATGGTATTAATCTAATAGATGGAATGTCTTCTTGGTGGGCATGTATACATGGTTATAATAATAAATTACTTAATAAAGCAATAAATAAACAAATTAAAAAAATTTCACATATTATGTTTGGAGGATTTAATCATACAGAAGCTATAAAACTATGTAATAATTTAATAAATTTAACACCTAAAAAATTACAATGTGTTTTTTTAGCAGATTCTGGTTCAGTTTCAATAGAAATAGCATTAAAAATGTCATTACAATATTGGCAAACAAAAGGTGAATTTAGAAAAAAAATTTTAACAATAAAAAATGGATATCATGGTGATACATTTGGTGCTATGTCAGTATGTGATCCTATAAATTCAATGCATAATATATATAAAAAATACTTACCTCAACATATTTTTGCTGAAGCTCCAAAATGTAAATTTAACGAAATATGGGATGAAAATGATATTAAATCTTTTAAATTTTTATTAAAAAAATATTCTAAAAATATTGCATGTGTTATATTAGAACCAATTATACAATGTGCAGGTGGAATGAAAATATATAACCCGATATATTTAAAAAAAATAAGTTTATTATGTAAAAAATATAAAATTTTATTAATATTAGATGAAATAGCTACTGGTTTTGGACGTACTGGTAAATTATTTGCTTATGAATATGCTGGTATTATTCCAGATATATTATGTTTAGGAAAATCATTAACTGGTGGTTATATGACTTTAGCAGCTACTATTACAACAAAAAAAATAGCATATACAATTAGTAATAGTAAATCAGGATGTTTTATGCATGGACCGACATTTATGGGTAATCCTATTGCATGTTCTGTAGCTAATGCTAATATTAAAATTATAAATAAAAAAAAATGGATTAAAAAAGTTAAATATATAGAAAATTGTTTTAAAAAAAATTTAATACCATTAATTAAATCAAATAAAATATTAGATATTAGAATATTAGGTGCAATAGGAATTATAGAAACTATTAATTTTATTGATATTAATAAAATACAAAATTTTTTAATTAATAATGGTGTTTGGATAAGACCTTTTAGAAAATTAATTTATTTAACACCTCCATATATAATTAAAAAAAAAGAATTAAATACTTTAATTAATTCAATTATATCTATATTTAATAATTAGTATAAATATAAAATTAATTAATTTAAATTAAAATATTTAAATAATTTTTAAAATAAATAAAATGTAATTTAATAATATATTTTAAGAATATAATGATTAAAAATTTAAATGAAATTCGTGAAATTTTTTTAAAATTTTTCAAATTTAAAAAACATAAAATTATAAAAAGTAGTAAATTAATTCCAAAAAATGATAATACTATACTTTTTACTAATTCAGGTATGAATCAATTTAAAAATGTTTTTTTAGGTTTAGAAAAAATAAAATATTCTAGAATTGCAACTTCACAACGTTGTATACGGGTAGGAGGAAAACATAATGATTTTAAAAATGTCGGTAAAACTTCTAGACATCATACTTTTTTT
The DNA here is from genome assembly GCA_030849405.1 of Candidatus Psyllophila symbiotica. GTDB lineage: Bacteria > Pseudomonadota > Gammaproteobacteria > Enterobacterales > Enterobacteriaceae_A. The sequence continues at coordinate 60,559 of CP116499.1, forward strand.
GAAATGTTAGGTAATTTTAGTTTTAATGATTATTTTAAGTTTGATGCTATTAATTATGCTTGGGAATTATTAACTAGTCAAAAATGGTTTAATTTACCTAAAAATAAATTATTAGTTACTGTATATTCTTCTGATAAAGAAACATATAATATATGGAATAAATGTATTAAAATTCCTAAAAATAAAATTATAATAATTGGTGATAATAAAAATATTCCATTTAAATCAGATAATTTTTGGCAAACAGGGAAAAATTATCCATGTGGACCTTGTACTGAAATTTTTTATGATAAAGGTTGTCATATTAATGGAAATTTACCAGGTCAAAAAAATATAGGTGAAAGATATATTGAAATATGGAATATTGTGTTTATACAATTTATTCTTCAATATAATGGTAATATTAAACCTTTACCTAATTTATCTATAGATACAGGAATGGGTTTAGAAAGAATAACTTCTATATTACAAGGAGTAAATTCAAATTATGAAATTAATTCATTCAAAAAAATAGTAAATAAAATAAAAAAAAATTCAAATAATAAAAATATTAATATACAATCAGTTTATATTATATCTGATCATATTAGAGCAATAGTTTTTTTAATTTTAGATGGTATTATACCATCTAATGAAAAAAGAGGTTATGTATTAAGGAGAATAATAAGAAGAGCATTAAGACATGGTAATAAATTAGGTATTAAAAATTTTTTTTTATATAAATTAATAAATTATTTATCAGATTTTTTTGGTGATCAATATACAAAATTTATTACTAATAAAAAAAAAATACAAAAAATAATTAAATATGAAGAACAAAAATTTATATATTCTTTAAAAAATGGTTTAAAATTATTAAATTTAGAATTTAAAAATATTAAAAATGGAATATTAAATGGAAAAATAATATTTAATTTATATAATACATATGGTTTTCCTATTGATTTAATTGAGGAAATTTGTATTGAAAAAAATATAAAAATTGATAGAATTAAGTTTAATTTATTAATGAATGAACAACGTTTAAAAACAAAAAATATAAATAAATTTAAAATAAAACATAAAAATATAATTAATTATAATTACTATAATATTTTAAAAAAAAAAAATTTAAAAATAATAGCTATTTTTTATAAATTTAATTTAATAAATAAAATTTATTATAATGAAAAAGCAATTATAATATTAAATAATAATTATTTATATTATAAAAAAAAAATACAAATTGGAGATCAAGGTATATTAATAAAATTAAATAATATGTTTTTAATATATAATATTAAAAAATATAATAAAACAATTTTATATTTTGGTATTTTAATTAAAGGAAAATTTAAAAATAATGATTATATTAAGATTATTATTAATAAAAAAAACCATTATAGTATTTTAAAAAATCATTCAGTTACTCATTTATTATATAATAATTTAAAAAAAATTTTAAATAATAATATTAAAAAAAAAAAAATAAATATTAATTATAAATATATAGTGTTTGATTTTTTATATAATAGTATTAATATAAATAAAATTAATAATATTGAAAAATCAATTAATAAACAAATAATATTCAATTTTCCTATTTATAAAAAAAAAATGTTAATAAAATTTTGTAAAAAAAAACATGTTAATTATATAAATGAAATAGGAATATTTCATATAAAAAAAAAATATTATATTAAAAAAAATATCTATAGAATTATAGCAAATACAGGTATATATGCATTTAAAACTTTACAGTCTAATAATAATATATTTAAAAATATTGTTAAATTATTTAATGTTAATAAAAAAAATATTAATAATATTTTAATAAATTTATATAAAAAAAAAAAAAAAAATAAAATTAAAATAAATAAATATAATAATTATATATGTAATAATATTATATTTTTAATATCAAAAAAAATTTTTTTATTCAATAAAATAAATTTAATAATAAACAATATTAAAATTTTTGATATAAATTTATTAATTAATATTATAAATAATTTTAAAAAAAAAATAAATCCATTAATAATTATTTTAATAATTAAAAATGAATATAAAAATTATTTAATAATTAATACTACATTAAATTTAATAAAATACATAAGATTAAATTTAATAATGAAAAAAATAATTAATAATATAGGTGGTAATGGAAAAACATCTAAAAATTTATTGAAAATAGAAATAAATAATATAAATATAATAAAAAAAATTTTAAAAATTATAAAATTTATATTTATTTAAATATTTAATTAAAATTAATTATACCCGGAGCGGGAATTGAACCCGCATAACTATTTATGTTGAGGGATTTTAAGTCCCTTGTGTATACCAATTTCACCACCCGGGCTAAGATAAAGCGCGTTCCGGAATTGAACCGGACTACACGGATTTGCAATCCGCTACATAACCACTTTGTTAACGCGCTATTTTAAATAATATTAAATAATTTATATTATTTGAATAAACAAAAAAATATTTTTATAAACTATATTATTATTTTATAAAAATATTTACATGAATAATTTTATATGATTTAAATAAATAATAAAATACAATAATTTTTTAAAAAATATTAAATATTTAATTTATTTTTAAAAATTTTTATTTATTAAGTAATTATATGAAAACTTTTATAATTAAAAAAAAACATTTAAAAAATAAATGGTATATTATTAATGCAAAAAATAAAATTTTAGGTCGTTTATCAACTGAAATAGCTAAAAGATTAATGGGAAAACATAAATCAGAATATACAACACATTTAGATAATGGTGATTATATTATTGTTTTAAATGCTAAAAAAATTTTAATTACAGGTAATAAAAAAAATAATAAAATATATTATAAACATACTGGATATCCTGGGGGTATTAAAAAAAAAACATTTAAAGAAATACTTTTATGTAATCCAGAAAAAATAATTAAAAACGCAGTAAAAGGAATGTTACCTAAAAATATATTAGGTAAAAGAATGTTAAAAAAATTAAGAGTTTTTGCAGATAATAAACATTATCATGATGCTCAAAAACCTAAAAAAATTAATATTTAATATATTGAGATTTATTAAATGAATAACTATTTATATTATGGTACAGGTAGACGTAAAACTTCAACTGCACGTGTTTTTATGAAACCTGGTGATGGTAATTTTATTATAAATAATAAAAAAATAAAAAAATATTTTACTAATAAAAATATACAATTAATGATTTATAAACCATTAAATTTAGTAAAATTAAATAATATTATGGATTTATATATTACAGTTAAAGGTGGTGGTACAACAGGTCAATATGAAGCTATAAGACATGGTATTAGTAGAGCTATTTTAAATTATAATAAAAACTTAAGAAATATATTAAAAAAAGAAGGATTTATTAGTAGAGATTCTCGTAAAGTAGAAAGAAAAAAACCTGGATTTAAAAAATCAAGACGTAAACCACAATTTTCAAAACGTTAATAACTAAAATAAAAAATAATATTTTGACCCGGTATATAACCGGGTTATTTATATTAAATAAAATAATTTAATTAACTATAAAATTTATATTATTTTAAATTATAATATTGGATTAAATATAAAAAAAAAAAATTCGAATAATTTATTAAAATATGATCTTTTTTTCCATTTTTTAAATTTAATTAATTTAGATTTTTTAATATATTTTTTTTGAATTTGAGATATAATATTACTAAAATTATTGTCTTCAATTATTAAAGTAATTTCAGAATTTAAAAAAAAACTTCTAATATCAAAATTAACAGTACCTATTATGCTAACTTTATTATCTATTACTAAACTTTTAGTATGTAATAAATTATTTTTAAATTCATAAATTTTAACACCTGATTTTAAAAGATCTATATAAAAATATTTACTGGCCCATAAAACCATTAATGAATCATTTTTATTAGGTATAATAATAATTACTTTTACTCCTCTTAAAGAAGCATTACAAATTTCTTTAATTAATTTATTTGTTGGAATAAAATAAGGAGTAGTTATTACTATTTTTTTTTTAGCTGAATATAATGCATTCAAAAAAATTTTATGTATTAATTTATTTGAAATATATGGAATAGAAGAAATAACATGAAAATTTTGATTTTTTTTATGATAATAAGTTTTTTTAATTTTTATATAATTTTTTTTTAAAATAATTCTTTTACCAGTTTCCATTTCCCATTCTAAAGCATAAATAATACTAATAATATTAGATATTATACCAGTAAATCTTATCATTATATCAATATATTTTTTATTAATATGAAAATTAATATCAATCATATTCATACTTCCAGTATATACTATATAATTATCAATTAATATTATTTTTTTATGTTGTCTAATATCAATACGTCTTATTAAAAAATCAAATATATTTAATTTAAAAGCTTTTATTATTTTAATACCAGCATTTTTCATAAGTATATAATATTTACTATTAAAAAAACTAAAACAACCAATTGAATCTAAAATAATACGACAACATATACCACGTTTTGAAGCATTTATTAAAGATTCTATTATTTTATTAACTATACCTCCTTGTTTCCAAATATAAAAAACAATTTCAATTTTATACTTTGCTTTTTTAATATCATAAATTATTTTTTTAAATATTTTTTTATTATTAGAAAATATTTTAAAATCACTTTTTTTAAAAAAAATATTAATACTATTAATATTATTTTGTTTAATTAAAAATTTAAATAATTTTGTAGTAACTGTATATTTTTGACTATATGATTTTTTTTGTTTTTTTTTAATTTGTTTTATTATATTATTTATTAAAGATTTTGTAAATTTTATTCTTTTAGTTCTTAATTTACCTAAAGATAATTCAACTATTAAAACAAAAAAAAAAATACTTAACATAGGTAAAGTATAAATTAAAGATAATAATATTATAACATGTATTTTATAAATAAATTTCATTAATATAAATTCTATTATTATTATTATTATTAAAAATATTAATAATATTTGTAAATTTAAAATATTAAATTGCATTATTTTATTCTTATTAAAATATTTAAATAATATTAATAAAATTTATTATATTATTTATAATATAAATTAATATTTTATTTTAAAAGGATTTTATGCGTACTAAATATTGTGGTGATTTAAATTTATCATATATTAATAAAAAAGTTACTTTATGTGGTTGGGTTGATAAAATAAGAATTTTCCGTAATGTAATATTTATTAATATAAGAGACTATAAAGGTATAACACAAGTAGTATTTAATTCTATTAATAAAATTATATTTAATAAAGCTTTAAAATTACGTAATGAATATTGTATTCAAATAAAAGGTATTGTTAGAAAAAAATTAAAAAAACAAATTAATCAAAAAAAAAATAGTGAAATTGAAATTATTTGTTATTCATTAAATATATTTAATATTTCACAAAAAATACCTATAAATTTTGAAAAAAAAAATTTAGAAAAAATAAGTTTAAAATATCGATATCTTGATCTAAGAAAACCAGAAATGATAAATCGTTTGAAATTAAGAGCTAAAGTTTGTAATTATATTAGAAATTTTTTAAATATAAAAAATTTTATTGAAATTGAAACACCAATATTAACTAAATTTACACCTGAAGGATCTAGAAATTTTTTAGTTCCAAGTAGAATAAATAAAGGTAAATTTTATGCATTACCTCAATCACCTCAAATATTTAAACAATTACTTATGATATCAGGATTTGATCGTTATTATCAAATTGTAAAATGTTTTAGAGATGAAGATTTAAGATCAGATCGTCAACCTGAATTTACACAAATTGATATAGAAACTTCATTTATGAAATATAAAAATTTAATTAAATTAATGAAAAAAATGATATATAATTTATTTTTAAAAATTAAAAAACAAAATATTGGTAAAATTAAAACTATTACTTTTTCCGAATCATTAAGACGTTATGGTTCTGAAAAACCAGATTTAAGAAATCCAATAGAATTAATTGAAATAAAAGATATATTTTTAAAAATGAATAAATTAAATTTTTTACCTATTGATTTTTATAAATATAATAATAATATTATTTGTATTTGCATACCTAAAGGTACAAAAATTAATATAAATTATATTTATAATTATAATAAAATAATAAATAATAATAATTTATTATGGTGTAAAATATATGATATAAATAAAAATTTATTATATATAAAAGGAAACATTAAAAAATATATAAATAAAAAAACTTTAAAATTAATATTGAAACGTGTTAATGCAAAAAAAGGGGATATGATTTTAATTGGAAGTAATGTTAAAGAAAAAATTTATAATATAATGGGTAATTTAAGAAAAAAAATAGGAAATAAATTAAACTTAATAAATTTAAATTATTGGTCAATAATATTTATAATAAATTTTCCATTATTTAAAAAAAATAAATATAATAAAATTTCTTCTAAACATCATCCTTTTACAAATTTAAATATAAATAATATTAATAATTTATATAATAACCCCCTTTTTTTTTTTTCAAATTCTTATGATATAATATTAAACGGTTATGAAATTGGAGGAGGTTCAGAAAGAATTTATAATATAAAAATACAAAAAATTATTTTTGAAATTTTAAATATTAAAAAAAAAGAAATTAATAATTTAAATTTTTTATTAGAAGCGTTTAAATATGGAGTCCCTCCACATGCAGGTATTGCTTTTGGTTTAGATAGGTTAATTATGTTATTAACAAATACTAAAAATATTAAAGATGTAATTGCTTTTCCAAAAACAACATCAGCTAAATGTTTAATGACTGAAGCACCAAGTAAAATAAATTTAAATATTTTAAAAGAATTATTATATTAATAAATAAAAATATTAAATATTAATAAAATTAAAATTGACATTTTTTTTTTTATTATTAAAATTAATTTTAAAATTATTTTATATGGAGTTATATGAATATTAAAATAGGAATAAATGGATTTGGTAGAATTGGTAGAATGGTTTTTAGATTAGCACAAAAAAGGAAAAATATTAAAGTAATAGCAATAAATGATTTGTTAGAACCGAAATATATAGCTTATATACTTAAATATGATTCAACTCATGGTAAATTTAATGAAAATATAAAAATTGAAAAAACAAATATATTAATTAATAAAGAAAAAATACAAATATTTTCTAAAAAAGATCCTATTAATATACCATGGGGTAAATTAGGTGTTGATATTGTAATAGAATCATCTGGTATTTTTTTAAATTATAATAATTTAAATCAACATATTATTGCTGGTGCTAAAAAAGTTATTTTAACAGCACCTTCTCAAGATAAAATACCAATGTTTGTTTGTGGTGTTAATTTAAATAAATATTCTGGACAAAAAATTATATCAAATGCATCATGTACAACAAATTGTTTAGCACCATTAGCAAAAATAATTAATGATAATTTTGAAATTATAGAAGGTTTAATGACTACTGTACATTCAACAACAGCAATACAAAAAACAGTAGATGGGATTTCAAAAAGGGATTGGAGAGCAGGACGTAGTGCAATACAAAATATTATACCAGCTTCTACTGGAGCAGCTAATGCTGTAGGAATTGTTATACCAGAATTATTAGGAAAATTAACAGGAATGGCTTTTAGAGTACCAACACCAAATGTATCTGTAGTTGATTTAACTGTTAGATTAAAAAAAAAAGTAAATTTTGAAAAAATTAAAAAAACAATTAAAAAAGCATCAAGTAATGAAATGAAAGGTATTTTAGGATATATAGAAGATGATGTAGTTTCAACAGATTTTAATGGAGAAATTTTAACATCTATATTTGATGCTAAAGCAAGTATTGCATTAAATGATAATTTTGTTAAATTAATTTCATGGTATGATAATGAATGTGGTTATTCAAGTAAAATCTTAGATTTAGTTGAGTATATATATTAAATTAATTATTTTATAAAATATAAATTATTTTTAAATATTATTAATATTATTATATTATTAATTTATAATAAGGTATAAAATGGAAAATATAATTAATATAAATAAAGATAATTTTGATGTAAATGTAATACAATCTAAATACCCTGTTTTAGTTGATTTTTGGGCAGAATGGTGTGGTCCATGTAAAATGATGTCACATAATTTAAATGAAATATATAAAGAATTTATTAATAAAGTTATATTTGCTAAAATTAATATTGAAGAAAATCAAGATTTTTTACAAAAATATGAAATTAGAAGTATACCAACATTAATTTTATTTAAACAAGATATTATTATAGGTAAAATTATGGGAGTTATATCTATAGAACAAATTAAAGAATTTATATATAAAAATATTTAAATAATTATATTTTATAATGTTTTTAAAAAAATAAATAATTTAAAATTTTAATTAATTAAACATTTTTTTAATATATTAATTTATTATAAGTTTTTAAAATATAATAAATAATTTTCAATAAAACTTTATAAAATTTGGAATTTAAATGTTTAAAAAAAAAATTTATTTACCTATTTTTAAAAATTATTCAAAAAATATTACAAATATTTATAGTAATGGTGTTTTAGAAATATTTAGAAAAGGATACGGATTTTTAAGATCTTTAAATAATTCTTATGTATCTAATAATAACGATATTTATGTATCACCTAAACAAATTAGACGTTTTAAATTACGTACAGGTGATACAATTTTTGGTAAAATTCGTTTTTATGATAATAAAAATTTTTACCCATCTTTATTAAAAATAAAAAAAATAAATGATGAAAAACCAAATATTAAAAAAAAAACTATTTATTTTAAAAATTTAACTCCATTACATACAACTAAAAAATTATATATGGAAAGAGGTAATGGTTTAATTTCTGATTTAACATCTCGTATTTTAGATCTTGCTTCACCTATTGGTAAAGGTCAACGAGGATTAATTGTAGCACCTCCTAAAGCAGGTAAAACAATGTTATTAAAAAGTATTGCACAAAGTATAGTACATAATCATCCAGATTGTTTTTTGATAGTTTTATTAATTGATGAAAGACCAGAAGAGGTAACTGAAATGTTAAGATCAGTAAAAGGAGAAATAATAGCATCAACATTCGATGAATTACCAACAAGACATATTTATATTTCAGAAATGGTATTAGAAAAAGCAAAAAGATTAGTTGAATTAAAACATGATGTAGTAATTTTATTAGATTCAATAACACGTTTAGCTAGAGCATATAATTCAATAGCCCCAGTATCTGGAAAAATATTAACAGGTGGAATAGATTCAAAAGCATTGCATAGACCTAAAAGATTTTTTGGAACTGCTAGAAATGTTGAAGAAGGAGGTAGTTTAACTATTATTGCAACAGCTTTAATTGATACTGGTTCTAAAATGGATGAAGTAATATATGAAGAATTTAAAGGTACAGGTAATATGGAATTACATTTATCACGTAGAATATCAGATAAAAGAATTTATCCTGCTATTAATTATAATAGATCTGGAACTAGAAAAGAAGAATTATTAACTACAATAGAAGAATTAAAAAAAATGTGGATATTAAGAAAAATTGTAAATATGATGGATGAAACAGATGCGATAGAATTTCTTTCAAAAAGATTATCAATGACTAAAACAAACAGAGAATTTTTTGAAATAATGAAAAAATAAATTTATAAATTTTAAAGTAATGTTTAAAATAAAATAAAATAAAATATTTTTTAAAATTATAAATTATTATCATTAATCCAACTTTTTAAAATTAATTTAGATGATATAGAATCTAAATAAATATTTTTAATTTTATGTTGTTTTTTATAAATTAAAATAAAATATTTTGCTTCTTTTGTACTTAAAGATTCATTATGAAATAAGACTTTAATATTAAATTTATTATAAAAAATTATAGAAAATTTTAAAATTATATATAAAAATAATAAATTTTTATTATTTAAATTTATTGGTAATCCAATAATAATTAAATTAGGATTCCAATTTTTAATTAAATATTTAATTTTATTCCAATTAATTTTATTATTATTTATTTTTAAAGGCTTTAATAAAGATATAGTTTTTGTTATTTTTTGACTAATTGATATTCCAATTTTTTTAATTCCAAAATCAAATGATATAAACATTATAAATAAAATAATTTAATTTTTAAACAATATAAAATAATTTTTAAAAAAATATTATTTTATTATTTTTAATTTCAATAAATTTTACTTTAATTATTTTATTAATTTTAAATAAATTTAATTTGTTTTTATTTTTTTTAATAAAAATTATTAAATTATTACCTAAATTTATTTTTATTTTTTTTTTTTTTATTAAAATTATTTTACCATATATAAAATTATTTTTTTTATATATATTAAAAAAAATATTAAATTGATTTTTATGAATTTGTTTAATTCCTAATGATATTTTTTCATTTTCAATATCTACATTTAAAATAATACCTTTTATTAAATATCCTTGATAATATTTATTTAATTTTTTTTTTTGTAATAATTTCCATGAAATATCAGTTAAATGTATTAAACCATCAATACCTCCGAATAAACCTACAAAAATACCAAAATCAGTAATAGATTTAATTATACCTTTAATAATTTTTTTTTTTTTTTTAATAATTAAAAATTTTTTCCATGGATTAATTTTACATTGTTTAATACCTAAAGAAATTCTACGTCTTTTTATATCAATATTTAAAATCATTACTTTTATTTTTTTATTAATTTTTATAATTTTAAATGAATTTATGTTTTTTTTATTCCATACCATTTCTGAAGTATGTACTAAACCTTCTATTCCATCTTCTATTTCAACAAAACAACCATAATTAGTTAAATTACTAATACGACCTTTTGTAATAAAACCTTTAGGATAACGTTTCATAATATTATTCCATGGATCAATAATTCTTTGTTTTAATCCTAAAGAAACACGTCTATGTAATTTATCAAATTTAATAATTTTTAAAAAAATTTCATCTCCTATATTAATAATATCACTAGGATGATTTATTCTTTTCCAAGATATATCAGTTATATGTAATAAACCATCTAAACCACCTATATCAATAAATGCACCATAATCTGTTAAATTTTTAACTATACCTTTAACATTTAATCCTTCTTTTATTATTTTTATAGGTTTTTTAATTTTATAATTATATATTAATTTAATTGTTGCTTTACGAGAAACTACAATATTATTTCTTTTTTTATCTAATTTTATAATTTTAAATTTTAATTTTTTACCTTCTAAATATTTAATATCTTTAACAGGTTTTAAATCTACTAATGAACCAGGTAAAAAAGCTTTTACATTATTTAAATTAACATTAAAACCTCCTTTAGTTTTTCCATTTATTATTCCATAAATATTAGTCGAATTTTTAAGAACATTTTTAAAAAATAACCATTCTTGATTTTGTTTTGCTTTTTCATATGATAACATAGTAATACCAAATCCATTATCAACAGTTTCTAAAATAACATTAATTTTATCACCTAATTTAACAATTAATGAATTTTTTTTATCTTTGAATTCATTAATAGATACAGCTGATATAGATTTTAAACCAGTATCTATATAAACAAATTCTTTATTAATATATATAATATAACCTTTTAATAAAGATCCAGTTTTAATTGTTTTTTTATCATAAATTTTTTTAAAAATTTTATTAAATTTTTTTAACATTTTTTATAACTTAATAATTATTAATAATTTATAAAATATAAATTTATTTATTATTTAAAATTTAATTTTTATTAAAAAATATTAAAATAAAGTATATATTTTAATTTAAATTTATAAATTATTTTAAAATTAATATTTTTATTTTAAATTTATTGAATTTATAATATAAATTTTTTTAAAAAAATAAATAAAATAAATATTTGAAATAATTTAAATATTTAAATTAATTTGTATTTTAATATTATTTATTAATTTTAATAATTTTATATTTATTTTAATTTTAAAAATATTAAATTTTATTTTAAATATATAAATTAAATTATAATTTATATTTTAAAATAAAATTTAAAATATAATTTTTTATTTATTTTAATTATAATTATAATAAATATAATTAAATTTAAAATATTATAATAATTATGTTACATATAAAATTCTACTAGTATTAGTATTACCAGAAGTACCTATAATATCACCATTAGTAAATACTACTAAATCTCCAATAACTAATAATTTTATTGTTAATAAATGTTTAATAATATTATTAATAACGAATAAATGATTATTATTATTATTATTATTATTATAATATATTGGTGTTACTCCTCTATATAAAGAAGCTAATCTTAAAGCATTTTTATTACGTGAAACAGCTAAAATTGGAATTTCAGAAATAATACGTGACATCATAAAAGCAGTTCTTCCAGATTCAGTTATAGTTATAATTGCAGTAACTCCTTTTAAATGATTTGCTATATAAACTGAAGATATAGCAATTGCATCAGATATACAGTTAAATTGAATATTTAAAAATTTTTTATAATCATTAAAACTAGGTATTTTTTCAGCACCTATACATATATTAGACATAACTTTAACAGTTTCAATAGGATATTTACCTGTTGCTGTTTCAGCAGATAACATAACAGCATCTGTTCCATCTAAAACAGAATTTGCAACATCCATAACTTCAGCTCTTGTTGGTATAGAATTAATAATCATTGAATCCATCATTTGAGTTGCTGTAATAACTGCTCTATTTAAAAAACGAGCTCTGTTAATTATTTTCTTTTGAGCTCCAATTAATTCTGAATAACCAATTTCAACACCTAAATCTCCTCTTGCAACCATTACTGCATCTGAAGATAATATAATATCATCTAAAATTTCATTATTTTTAACTACTTCTGCTCTTTCTATTTTTGAAATAATTTTAGCTTTACAACCTGCTTTTTTAGATAAATAACGTGCTTTTTTTAAATCAGAACTACTATTAGGAAAAGATACAGCTAAGTAATCAAAACCGATTTCTGAAGCAATAATAATATCTGTTTTATCTTTTTCTGTTAAACTATTAGCTGAAATTCCTCCTCCTAACTTATTAATACCTTTATTATTTGATAAAATACCACCAACAATAACTTTAGTAAATATTTTATTACCAATAATTTTAATAACTTTAATTTGTATATGTCCATCGTCTAAAACTAAAATATCACCTGGAACTACATCATTAATTAAATTTTTATATTCAAAACCTACTGTATTTATATTACCTTGATTTTTTTTTAAATTATAATCTAATATAAAAATATTATTAATACTTAATTTAATAAAATTATTTATAAATGAAGATATTCTTATTTTTGGACCTTGTAAATCTACTAAAATTGAAATATATTTATTTAATTTTTTTGATATTTCTCTTACTTTTTTAGCTCTTATTATATGTTCATTTATTGAACCATGTGAAAAATTTAATCTAACAACATTTACACCAGCTAATATTATTTTTTTTAAATTATTTTTTTTATCCGTTGCTGGTCCTAAAGTTGCAATTATTTTTGTTTTTCTTAAAAAATTGATCATTTTAATTCCTTAAATTTTAAATAAAATTAAATAATATATATTTATTAAATTAATATTTAAATTAAATTAATATTTATAAATTAATTTTGGTTTTTTAATTTTAGAAACAATTTTTTTATCTATTATTAAAGTAATATTATTATATTTTATTGAAGGTAAATCATACATAATATTAAGTAATATTTCTTCAACAATAGTTCTTAATCCTCTTGCTCCAGTTTTTCTTTTAATAGTTTTTTTAGCAATTTCTATTAAAGCACAATCAGTAAATATTAATTTTACATTATCCATATATAATAAAACTTGATATTGTTTAATTATTGAATTTTTAGGTTTCTTTAAAATTTGTGCTAATATTTTTTCATCTAAATCATTAAGAGTAGCTATAATTGGTATTCTTCCAATAAATTCAGGTATTAAACCAAATTGAATTAAATCATTAGGTTCAATTTTTGGAAATAATGTTTTTTTTTTAATTTCATTAATATTTTTTTTAATATTAGCTACGAATCCAATACCTGTATTTTTATTAATACGTTGTTCAAGTATTTTTTCTAATCCAGAAAATGAACCTCCACAAATAAATAATATTTTTGATGTATCAATTTGTATAAACTCTTGATTTGGATGTTTTCTTCCTCCTAATGGAGATATAGAAGCAATTGTACCTTCAATTATTTTTAATAAAGCTTGTTGTACACCCTCTCCTGAAACATCTCTTGTGATTGATGGATTATTTGTTTTTTTGGCAATTTTATCAATTTCATCTATATAAATAATTCCATGTTGCGCTAAATCTATATTATAATCACATTTAATTAAAAGTTTTTGTAATATACTTTCAACATCTTCTCCAACATAACCTGCTTCAGTTAATGCAGTAGCATCAGCTGTAGCAAATGGTACAAATAAAAAGTTAGCTAAAGTTTCAGCTAATAAAGTTTTACCACTACCAGTTGGTCCTATTAATAATATATTACTTTTTTTTAATTCTAATAAATTTGAATCAGCATTATTTTTTAGACGTTTGTAATGATTGTATACTGCAACAGATAAAACTTTTTTAGCTTCATTTTGACCAATAATATAGTTATTTAAATGCTTACATATTTTATAAGGTGTAGGTAATTTTAATTTTATAGTTTTAAAATTAATATATTCTTCAAATTCTTTAAATATCATTTTACTACAAATATTAACACATAAATCACATATATATACAGATGGTCCAGAAATTAAAATATTTAATATTTTTTTATTATCGCCACAAAAAGAACAATTAGGTATAAAATTGTATTTTTTATATTTTATATATTTTCTATTTTTTCTAACCATTTATTATCCTTAAAGTGTTTTTAAAAATTATTTACTAACTTAATTAAAAAATTAAATTAGTAAATAAAATTATTTACTAACTTAATTAAAAAATTAAATTAGTAAATAAAATTATTTACTAACTTAATTAAAAAATTAAATTAGTAAATAAAATTATTTACTAACTTAATTAAAAAAATTAAATTCTATGTGTAAAAATTTTATCTATTATACCATAATTTAAAGCTTCTTTAGCATTCATAAAAAAATCACGTTCAGTATCTAAATTTATTTTTTCTATAGTTTGACCTGTATGTTTAGAAATTAATTTATTTAATTTTTTTTTTGTTTTTAAAATTTCTTTAGTATGTATTTCAATATCACTTACTTGACCTTGACAACCTCCTAATGGTTGATGTATCATAATAGAAGAATTAGGAAGACAAAAACGTTTTTTTTTAGTACCTGCCATTAATAAAAACGATCCCATTGAACAAGCTTGACCTATACACATTGTACTTATATCTGATTTTATAAATTGCATAGTATCATAAATTGACATTCCTGAAGTTATAATTCCACCTGGTGAATTAATATACATATAGATATCTTTTTCTGAATTATTTGATTCTAAATATAATAATTGTGCTGTTATTAAATTAGCAACATAATCATCTATTATTCCAGTTAAAAAAATAATTCGATCTTTTAATAAACGAGAAAATATATCGTATGTTCTTTCACCTGATAAAGTTCTTTCTGATACTATAGGAATTAATGACGATATTTTATTAAAATTGTTAAAATCAAATTTATTATAAGTCATAAATAATCCTTTTTAAAAATTTAATTATATTATATTATTTTTAAAAATCAAGTACTTTATAATTTTAAAATTTTTAAAAAAAACGTTGTCGTATAATTTCAAATAATATTATTCCTACAGCAACTGATACGTTAAGTGATTTAATATTACTAAATAATGGAATACTTATTAATTTATCACATATTTTTTTTGTTTTTTTTTTTAATCCCTTGTTTTCAGAACCAAAAATTAAAACTAATGGAATATTAAAATTATTTTTATAAAATATGTTATTATAATTACATACAGTTCCTATTATATTAATATTAATTTTTTTTAAAAAAATTAAAATATTAAATAAATTAACTACTTTAATAATTGGTATATTATCACAAGCACCACATGAAGTTTTTTTAACTAAAACATTTAATTTAGCTGTTTTTTTTTTAGGAATAATTATTATATTTACTCCAGCAGCATAAGCACTTCTTATACAAGCTCCTAAATTTCTAGGATCTGTAATATTATCAAAAACTAATATTATAGGATTTTTAAAGTATTTTAAAATATTACAAATATCTTTTTCAGAATATTTTTTTAATTTATATATTTCAGCAACTATTCCTTGATGAACTAAACTATTAAAATTTTTATTAAAAAATTTTTTATTACAAAATTCTATTGGTATTTTTTTTTTTTTAAAATTATTAATAATTTTATTTATTTTTAAATCATTTCTATTTTTATAAATAAAAACTTTAATAAATCTTTTATATGAAAAGTATAATAAATTTTTAATAGGATTAATACCATAAATTAATTCTTTCATTTTTTTAAAATAACATTAAATAATAAATTTTTTTATTTAAAAATAAAATTTTAAAAAAAATTAAAAATAAAATATAAATATTTATAAAATTATAAATAATAAAATATTTTTAAAATATTAATATTTAATATAATAATTTAAATAATTATTTTTTTAAAAACTTATTGTTTGGAAATTTATCAGGTAAGAAAATTGCTAAAATTCCGATTAAAGGTAAGAAAGAACATATTTTATAAACAAAATTAATATTAGTAGAATCAGCAATATATCCTAATGTAACTGCTCCTAAACCACTAATAGCAAAAGCACAACCAAATAATATACCTGAAATAGTACCAAATTTACCAGGTATTAATTCTTGAGAATATATTAATATTGAAGAAAAAGCAGAAGCCATTATAAAACCAATAATCATTGTTAAAATGCCTATCCAATTTAAAGAAGTATATGGTAAAATAATTGTAAATGGAGCAGCTCCAAAAATAGATGTTAAAATAACATATTTTCTACCAAATTTATCTCCTAAAGGTCCTCCAATCATACTACCAAAAGTAATAGAAGATAAAAACATAAATAAATGCATTTGAGCACTTTGTACAGAAATTCCAAATTTGTTTATTATATAAAATGTATAATAACTACTAATACTAGTTAAATAAAAATATTTTGAAAATAATAAAAAAAATAAAATTAACATTGGGAAAAAAATTTTTTTAATTGAAAAATTAAATTTATTTTTAGTTATATTTTTAATTATAGATTTATAATGTTTTTCTTTATACCATTTTCCTACACGAAATAAAATAATCATAGATATTAAAGCAATAAAATTAAACCATATTACATGTTTTATACCATATGGGACAATAATAATAGCAGCAAGTAATGGTCCAAAAGCACTACCTAAATTACCACCAACTTGTAATAAAGATTGAGCTAATCCATATTTACCTCCTGAAGCCATGCTAGCAACTCTTGCTGATTCAGGATGAAATATTGAAGAACCAGTACCTACTAATGCTGCTGCTACTAAAACTAAATAAAATACATTAGCAATAGAAAGTATTAATAAACCAAAAAACATAAAACTCATTCCTATTAACAAAGAAAATGGTTGTGGATATTTATCAATATAAAAACCAATAATTGGTTGTAATAAAGAAGCAGTTAATTGATAAGTAAGAGTAATAAAACCAACTTGTCTAAAACTCAACCTAAAATTTTTTTGTAAAATAGGATAAATTGATAATAATAAAGATTGAATTATATCATTAAAAAAATGAGAAACAGCAATTGCACATAATATATAAAATACTGGTTTTATTGAAATTTTTTTTTTATTATTTTTTTGTTTATTTATAATCATTAAAAATCCCTTTTATAATTATTATTTTAAAATATATATTATTATTATATAAATATGTATACAATAAATATATTTTATAAAATTAAATATAAAATTAAAAAAATTTATAATAAGTTATTATGATAAAACCAAACTTTTTAAAATATAATAATTTAATAAAAACAAAACAAAAATTAAAATATAAAAATTTTAATTTAAATATAGAATTTTTAATGTTTATTAGTAAATATAAAAAAATAATACAATTAAAACTAGAAAATATAAATATAAATAAAAAAAAAAATAATAAAATAAAAAAAAAAAAAAAAAAAAAAATAAATTATATAAATATTAAAATTATTAAAAAAAAAAAAAATTATTTATCTATTATACCAAATTTACCTGATAATTCAACATTAAATAATAAAAATAAAATAATAAAATTATGGGGAAAACCTATAATTATTAAAAATAAAAAATATAATCATATTAAAATAGGTGAAAAATTAAACGGTTTAGATTTTAAAACATCAATAAAATTAAGTTGTGCACGTTTTGTAATAATGAAAGGTAAAATTGCACAAATGCATAGAGCACTTATTCAATTTATGATAGATTTTCATATAGAAAAACATAATTATTTAGAAATATATGTACCATATTTAGTTAATCAAAATACTTTATGGGGAACTGGACAATTAAATAATTTTAATAAAAAATTAATACATGTTAAATTTTATAATAAAAAAAAAAAAAATAATCAATATACTTTAATTCCTACAGGTGAAGTACCATTAACAAATTTATTTAATAATAAAATTATTAAATATAAAATGTTACCTTTAAAGTTAATTACTCATACCCCATGTTTTAGAGCAGAAAATATATCATATGGTAAAAAAAATCAAGGATTAATTAGAATGATACAATTTGATAAAGTTGAAATAATGCAAATAACATCAAATAAATTTTCTATGAATATTTTAGAAGAAATTACTAAAAATGCTGAAAAAATTTTACAATTATTAAAATTACCATATAGAAAAAATTTATTATGTGCTAAAAATTTAGGTTTCAGTGCTTCTAAAACATATGATTTAGAAGTTTGGATGCCTTCAAAAAAAAAATATTACGAAATATCTTCATGTTCTAATATGACAGATTTTCAATCTAGAAGAATTAACATTAAGTATTTAAAAAAAAAAAAAAAATTAGTACATACATTAAATGGTTCAGGATTAGCTATTAGTAGAACTTTAGCTGCAATTCTTGAAAATTATCAAAAAAAAAATGGTATAATAAAAGTACCTAAAATATTATATCCTTATATGAAAAATTTAAAATATATATAAATAAATAAATTATATTTAAATTACCAATATCTTTCAATTGTTATATTTCCTTTTTTAAAATGTAAATGTTTTTTCATATTTCTAAATTTAATTAATATATTTTTTATATCTTTAATCATAAAAGGATTTCCACAAATCATAACATGACTATTTTTATAATTTAAACTTAAACCAATATTTTTTTCTAAAAAACCATTCATAATAAATTTACCTATACGACCATTTAGTGTACCATAAATTTTTTCTTGACTAATAATATTTAAAATATATAATTTACCATAATAATTATTTCTTAAATTTTTAATTTCAAAATTATAATTACAATTAATAAGAAATTTATTAATATAAATTAAAATTAAATTTTTAAATCTTTCTAAATTTCTATTTTCATTTAATATTGATAAATATGGTCCTATCCCAGTATTAGTACAAATCATCCATAATGTTTTACATTTAGGTATTTCATCTAGTATAAAAAAACCAAATGAATTTTTAGAAATATTAATTTCTTTATTAACTGTTAAATTTAATAATTGATAACTAAATTTACCATTTGGAATAAACAAAATATAAAATTCTAAAATTGAATTTTCTGAACTATTAACAAATGAATAAGCTCTTTGAATATATTTTTTTTTAATTTTCATAGATATTTTTGTAAATTGTCCTGATATAAATTTATTAATAGATGCTTTAATAAAAATTTTAAATAAATTATTTGGATATTTTTTAATATTTAAAACTTTTCCAATAACCCAATTAACCATATAAATACCTTAATATTTTATAAATTTATTTTAAATATTATAAATATGTTTTAAAATCAATAATACCTCCTCCTAAACAAAATTTTCCTAAATAAAAAACAACAAATTGACCTTTAGTTATAGATATAATTGGTTTTATAAATTGAACTAAAATATATTTTACATCAATAGGTATAATAATACAAGGAATAATTTTTTGTTTATAACGAGTTTTAACATAACATAAAAAAGATTTAATTAAAAATTTATTTTTATTCCAATAAATTTTTTTAATTATTAAATTTTTATACATTAATAAATAATGTTTATTGTTTTGAACAACAATAATATTTTTTTTTTTTTTTTCAATTACATATAATGGATTTTGATTTTT
Organism: Candidatus Psyllophila symbiotica; assembly: GCA_030849405.1. Taxonomy (GTDB): domain Bacteria; phylum Pseudomonadota; class Gammaproteobacteria; order Enterobacterales; family Enterobacteriaceae_A. Next base: position 80,893 of record CP116499.1, read on the forward strand.
AAAAATTCCTCCAATACCTAAACCTTTTCTTTGACCTATTGTAAAATATATAATACCTTTATGAGTACCAATAATTTGACTATTTTTTGTAATTATAAAACCTGGATTAATATATAAAAAAAAATTAATAAATTTATTAAATTTTCTTTTACCAATAAAACAAATACCAGTTGAATCTTTTTTGTTAAAATTAATTAAATTAAGCTTTTTAGCTATATAACGTAATTCTTTTTTTTTTAAAAAACTAATAGGAAACAAAATTTTTTTTATTTTTTTATTATTTAAATTATGTAAAAAATAACTTTGATCTTTATTTTTATCAAAAGCACATAAAATATAAAAATTTTTTTTAATTTTTTTTATATTAGTATAATGCCCAGTAGCAATATAATTTGAATTTAAGTAATTAATAGCATAATCATAAAAAAAATTAAATTTTATTTTTTTATTACATAAAATATCTGGATTAGGAGTATTACCTATATTATATTCTTTTAAAAATAAAATAAAAACATTTTCCCAGTATTCATATGAAAAATTAATTTTTTTAAAAATAATTTTAAAAAAATTACATATTTTTTTAGAATCATTAAAATCTTTATAAAATGTACATTTTTTATTTACAATATTTTCTTCCCAATTTTTCATATAAACACCTATTACAAAATAACCCATTTTAATTAATATATATATTGCAATAGATGAATCTACACCACCAGATATACCAACAGTTATTTTTTTTTTATTTAAAATCATACTAAAAAATCTTAAAATATTTTAAAAGAAATTTATAATTATATTTTAATAAATATTAAAATATTTATAATTTAATAATTAATTATATAAAATTATAATAATAATATTTATTATAAAATAAATTTCAAATAAATTAAAATATCTAATATATAAATTATTATATTAAAATAATAAATAAATTTATCAATTTAATAATAAAAATTTAAAAATGGAAATAAATGCAAATTAAAAAAATTATAGAAACTAAACTCCCAACTAAATGGGGTGAATTTTTAATGATAGGATTTAAAGAATTAAAAACAAACAGAGAACATTTAGCTTTAATTTTAGGTGATATAAAAAAAGATAAACCAATATTATCTCGTATACATTCAGAATGTTTAACTGGAGATGCTTTATTTAGTTTAAGATGCGATTGTGGTTTTCAATTAAAATGCGCATTTGAAAAATTAAAACAAGAAGGTAATGGTATATTATTATATCATAGACAAGAAGGAAGAAATATAGGATTATTAAATAAATTAAAAGCATATTCTTTACAAGATAAAGGTTTTGATACAGTTGAAGCTAATCATAAATTAGGTTTTTTAGATGATGAAAGAGATTTTTCGATATGTGCAGATATATTAAAATCAATTAATGTATATAAAATTAAGTTATTAACAAATAATCCTAAAAAAGTTAAAATTTTATCAAATTTTGGTATTATAGTTACAGAAAGATTACCTTTAATAACAAAAATAAATCAAAATAATAAAAAATATTTAAAAATTAAAAAAAAAAAAATGGGACATTTATTTAAATAAATATTTAAATATTTATTAAATATTATTTTAAAATAAAAATATTATAAATTAAATAGATATATTATGTTTTTTTAAATCCTTTTTTAATTTATTTATCCATTTATTAATTCTAATATTAGTTAATTCCGATTGTCTATCTTCATCAATTATTAATCCTATAAATTTATTATTAAATAATAAACTTTTTGATTTTTCAAAAAAATAACCCTTATTTTCCCAATAACCTATTATATTTGCTCCAAGTGGATATATAATATCATATATATATTTAATAGCGTCACAAAAGTATTCTGAATAATCTTCTTGATCACCACAACCAAATAATCCAACATATTTTTTTTTAAAATTTATTGTTTTTAAAATAGGATAAAAATTAAACCAATCATTTTGAGATTCTCCATAATACCAAGTAGATATTCCAAATAACAATATATTATATTTTTCTATTTCTTTTTTATTTATTTTAGAAATATCATAAATTTTTGCATGTGTTCCTAATTTATTTTTTATTTTTTTAGCTATTTTTTTTGTATTACCTGTTTCACTACCAAAAAAAATACCTACATTATGCATTTAATATTCTTATAAAATTAAATAATTTTGATTTTATTAAAGTTTATTTAATTTTAATTATTTATTTAAATTAAATTTAAATATTATACTTGATTATTTTAAATTACTAAATATAATAATTTTAAAAATGGCTACGTAGCTTAGTAGGTAAAGCACATTATTCATAATGATGAAGTCACTGGTTCAAATCCAGTCGTAGCTAAATTAAACGGGAGTGGCGAAATTGGAAGACGCATCAGATTTAGGATCTGACACTTTATAGTATACGAGTTCAAATCTCGTCTCCCGTATAAATTGGGGTGTAGCCAAGTGGTTAAGGCATCGGTTTTTGATACCGACAACCCTGGTTCAAATCCAGGCACCTCAGTTTTTTATAATATTTTTTTTAAAAGGATTATTATTTTCTTTAAATTTTAATAAAATTTTAGTTCCTAAAATATTTAATTTTTTTTTAAAATAATTAATTAAATATTTTTTATATAAATTATTTATATTTTTAACTTTATTACCATGTATAATAATTGTAAATGGATTATGATTTCCTAAATGAGCATATTTTAATGTAATATATTTATTATTAAATAAATTAGGTTTATGTTTTAAAATAGCATTATTCATTACTTTATTTAAAAGAGATGTATTTATTTTTTTAATAGAAGAAAAATAAGTTAATTCTATTGATTTAAATAAATTATCTATACCTAAACCATATAAACCTGATATAAATTTAATGTAAATATTTTTAATAAATTTTAAACGATTTATAATAAAATTTTTAATTTTAATATATTTTAATTTATTTACTTTATCTAATTTATTAAATATAATAATTATTGAATTTCCATTTTTAATAATAAAATTAATTAACAATAAATCTTTATTTGATATTTTTTCATTTATATCAAATAAAAGTAATATTATATGAGTTTGTTTAATAATTTTTAAAATTTTTATTAAAATTATTTTTTTTTTTTTAATACTATTAATATTTATAATTCCAGGTGTATCTGTAATAATATAATTGATATTATTATAAACAAATGGTATATATATACAATCATTAGTGGTACCTGATATATTATGTACAATCATTCTTTCTTCATTTAAAATATAATTTACTAAAGTCGATTTTCCAACATTTGGTTTACCTATAATAGTAAGTTTTATTATTTTTTTTTTTTTATCTTTTTTTTTTTTAATAATTATTTTTTTTTTATTAATAAATATTAAAATTTTTTTAAATAAAAAATTAATACCATAACCATTATAAGCAGAAATAGGAAATATTTCTTTAGTTAAACCTAAAGAAAAAAAGTTTAAATTTAATGTTATATAATTTAATTTATCAATTTTATTAACAACTAAAAAAATTTTTTCTTTAAATTCATAAATATATTTATTTAATATTTTATCTTCTAACATTAAACCATCATAAGCATTTACTAAAAATAGTATAATATTACTTTTTTTAATTGATAAAAAAGTTTTAGCTGCTACTTTAATTTGAATTTCATTTTTAAAATTATCAATACCTCCGGTATCAATAATAATAAAATTTATGTTTTTAATTTTTATATAACCATAATTTATATCTCTAGTTAAATTTTTATAATTATTAACTAAAGATTTTTTTTTACATATTAAATAATTAAATAAAGTAGATTTACCAACATTAGATCTTCCAACAATTGTTATAATATATATCATTATAATTCCATTAATAAATATTTAAAAATATAAATATAAAAGCATATAATTTAATAATTTAATAATTTAATAATTTATAATTTTTTTTTAAAAAAAATTTTTAAAAAAAAAATAATTTCATTTATAGGTAACATTAATTGTATTTTATTATTTATATTTTTAATTATTAAAATTTTATTATATATTTCATTATCTCCAATTATTATAACTAAAGTAGTAAAAATATTATTAGAATTAATTAATTGTTTTTTAATATTTAAATTATTATAATTATTTAAAATTTTAAGTTTTGGTAATTTATTATGTATATATTCAATTAATTTAATCGAATTAAATTTTATATTAAAATTATTAAATGAAATTATATTAATATCTATTTTAAATTTATATTTTGAAATATCTTGAATTTTTTTAATTAATAATATTAATCTTTCTAATCCTATTGCACAACCTATAGCCGAAGTTTTATTTCCACCTAATTGTTCAATTAATTTATCATATCTACCACCACCACAAATAGTAATATTAAAATTAACATTTTTAGTTATCCATTCAAAAACTGTATAATTATAATAATCTAAACCTCTTACAATACTTTTATTAATATTATATTTAACACCTATTTTTTTTAAAATTTTACATAATTGATAAAAATGTATTTTAGATTTCATACTTAAATATTTTGTAATGCATGGTGCTTTATTAATTATTTTTTTAATTTTAATATTTTTAGTTTCTAATATACGTATTGGATTTTTATATATTTTTTTGATGTTTTCTAAATCTAATATATTAATATTTTTAATAAAGAATTTTTTTAAAATATTATTATATTTTATTCTAGTTTTAATAGAACCTATTGTATTTATTTCTAAAGTAATATAATTAGATAAACCTAAAATTTTCCATAATCTATAAGTTATTAAAATTATTTCAGCATCAATTTGTGGTCCTTTTAATCCAAATACTTCAATACCTATTTGATTAAATTGACGATATCTACCTTTTTGAGGTCTTTCATAACGAAACATAGGACCAATATACCATAAACGTTGTTCTTTATTATATATAAAATTATGTTCAATACCAGATCTTACACAACCAATTGTAGCTTCTGGCCTTAAAGAAATATTTTTCATATTACGATCATTAAAACTAAACATTTCTTTTTTAATAATATCAGTTTGATTACCTATTGTTTTTTCAAATAAAATAGTTTTTTCTATAATAGGTAATCTAATTTCATTATAACCATAAGAAATAATTAAATTTTTAATAATATTTTCAATTTTTTGCCATAAATTAATATCTATAGGTAATAAATCATTCATTCCACGTATAGATTTTATTTTTTTAATCACTTTATTTAATTATATAAAATTGATTAAATTAATTAATTTTTAAAATAAAATTTATATTATTTAAGTAAAATTATTTATAAATAAAATATTTATATTTATAAAATATTAAAATTTTAAAATAATTAAAATTTAATTCGATTAAATACTTTACCAGATAATTGTCCACATGCTGCATTAATATCAATTCCTCTATTTTTTCTAATAGTAACAATAAAACCATAATTTAATAATATATTATAAAATTTATGTATTTTATTATTAGAACTACATAAATATTTAGAATAAGAAAATTTATTAAATGGTATTAAATTAATTTTACATAATAAATTTCTTAAAATATAAGCTAATTGATGTGCATATTTTTCTTTATCATTAACATTTTTTAACATAATATATTCAATTGTAACACCATTTTTATTTGCTTTAGATTTATAAATATAATTTTTAATTGATTTTAAAATATTTTTAATATTATATTTTATATTTAATGGAATTATTAAATTACGAATTTTATTATTAGAAGCATGTAAAGATAAAGCTAATTTAATATCTAAATATTTTTTTAAATTATTAATTGCTGGTATTATACCAACAGTAGATAAAGTTATTTTACGTTTTGAAAAATTAAAACAATATTTATTAAGCATAATTAATATAGAATTTACAATATTTTTAAAATTTAACAATGGTTCCCCCATACCCATTATTACTATATTTGTTATAAAATGCAATTTTTTAATTTTAATAAATTTCATAACATTTAAAATTTGACTAATAATTTCAAAAGTATATAAATTTCTATTAAAACCTTGTTTACCAGTAAAACAAAATTTACAACCTAATGAACATCCAATTTGAGATGATATACATAATGTAGCACGATTATATTCAGGTATATAAATAGTTTCAATTTTTTGTTTATCTATTTCCATAATAAATTTAATTGTACCATCATATGAATAATTTAATTTAAATAAATTTAAAGTATTTATATAAATAATTTTTTTTATTTTAATTAAAGTATTTTTATTTAAATTATTAAATAAATTGAAATTATTACTTTTAAAATTATATATTTTTTTAATTAACTGTTTTGCTCTAAAAGATTTTTCACCTAAAATAATAAAAATTAAAAAAATTTCTTTATAACCTATATTTAATAAATTAATTTTTTTAATAATTTAACCTTAAAATAAAATTTTAAATTATTTAAATAATAAAATTACTTTACAATTAATTAAAATTAAAACATTAATAATTTTTTATAATATTAATAAATTAAAATTTAAAAATAAATACTTTATTAGGAATTATATGTTTAAACAACAAGTAGGTGTTATTGGAATGGCTACTATGGGTAAAAATTTAGCTTTAAATATAGAAAATAAAGGTTATACAGTTTCAATATTTAATAGAACTCCTAAAAATACTAATGAAGTAATTTTAAATAATCCTAATAAAAACATAAAACCATATTATACACTTCAAAGTTTTGTAAATTCAATAATACAACCAAGAAGAATTTTTATTATGGTAAAATCAGGAAAAGCTACAATAGAAGTAATTAATTGTTTAATTAAATTTATAAATAAAAAAGATATAATTATAGATTGTGGAAATACATATTACAAAAATAGTATTAAAATAAATAATAAATTAAACAAAATGGGATTTTATTATATTGGAGCAGGAATTTCAGGAGGAGAAGAAGGAGCATTAAAAGGACCAGCAATTATGCCAGGAGGAAATTTAAAAGCATATAAATTAATTTTACCAATTTTAAAAAAAATATCTGCTTTATATAAAAATGAACCATGTGTAAATTATATTGGTAAAAATGGTTCAGGGCATTATGTTAAAATGATACATAATGGTATAGAATATAGTAATATGCAATTAATATCTGAAACTTATTTTATATTAAAAAAAGGATTAAATTTAAATAATAAACAAATAAACAAAATTTTTGAAAATTGGAATAATGGAGAATTAAATAGTTATTTAATTGAAATAACAAAAAATATTTTAATTAAAAAAGATAAAAATAAAAAATATTTAATTGATGCAATATCAGATGAAGCAAATAATAAAGGAACAGGAAAATGGATGTGTAAAGAAGCATTAGATTTAAAAGAACCATTATGTTTAATTACACAATCTGTTTTTATAAGATATATATCAAATATAAAAAAACAACGTTTAATAGCATCAAAAAACTTAATTGGACCAAAAAAAATATATAAAATTAAAAATAAAATAAATTTTATTAAAAAAATTCAGAAATCACTTTATTTTAGTAAAATAATTTCTTATGCACAAGGTTTTTCTCAATTAAGTAAAGCATCTAAAAAATATAAATGGAATTTAAATTTTAGTAATATAGCTAAAATTTTCAGATCTGGTTGTATTATAAGAGCTAAACTTTTACAAAATATAATAAATTCATATATTAAAAATCCAAATATTGAAAATATTTTATTAACAAAATATTTTATTAATATTACAAATAATTATCAAAACTCTTTACGTGATGTTATTACATTTTCAATACAATTAGGGATACCAACTCCAGTATTTAATGCATCAATAACTTATTATGATAGTTATAGATGTTCAAATTTATCAACTAATTTAATACAAGCGCAACGTGATTATTTTGGTGCTCATACTTATAAACGTGTTGATAAAAATGGTATTTATCATACTAAATGGATAAAATAAATATTATAAATTCTTAAAATTTAATAAAATTATTTTATAAATAAATTAAATAATAGTTTTAAAAAAATAATATAAATATTAAAATTTAATTTAGAACATTTTTATTTTAAATTATTTAAAAAAATTTTAATCTTTTTAATAAAATTGTTTATTTTTGGTGTATTTTTATTTAAATAATTATTAAAATTTTTATCAAAATTATAAATAATTTCTTTTTGTTTTTCAGTTAAATTTATTGGAGTCTCTATAAAAATTTTACATAACAAATCTCCTCTGTATTTATTATTTAAAGATTTTATTCCTTTACCTTTAATTTTAAATAATTTACCAGTTTGTGTTTCAGGGGGTATTCTTAATTTTATACGTCCATCTAAAGTAGGTACTTCTATATCACCACCTAAAACTGCAGTCGAAAAATTAATTGGTATTTCACAATACAAATTATTATTATCTCGTTTAAAAATTGAATGTTCTTTAATTTTTATTTGAATATATAAATCTCCAGATATACCTCCTCTTTTTCCTGCTTCACCTTCACCAGTAATACGAACTGTATCACCATCATTTAAATTTTTAGGAATTTTAATTGAAAGATTTTTAAATTTTCTAATTCTACCATGACTTTTACAATAATTACATGCATTTTTAATTATTTTACCAATACCATTACATTTTGGACATGTTTGTTGAAATGTAAAAAAACCTCTTTTAATTTGAATTTGACCATTTCCATGACATGTTAAACAATTATTAAGTGAACTTCCTCTTTTTGTCCCTTTTCCATTACAATATTTACATTTTATTAAAGTTTGTATATTAATTTCTTTTTTAACACCTTTAATTATTTCTTCTAAATCTAATTCTATATTATATTTTAAGTCAGAACCTTTATCAACATTTTTATTACGATTATCCCCGAAAATATCCCCAAAAACATCACCAAAAATATCGCTAAAACTAGTTTCAGATCTAAAATTATTATTAACATAAGATTGATCAAATGCTTCATGACCATATTGATCATATGCATTTCTTTTTTTTTTATCACTTAAAATTTCATAAGCTTCTTTTATTTCTTTAAAACGTTTTTCGGCATTTTTATCTTTATTTCTATCAGGATGGTATTTAATAGCTAAACGTTTATATGCTTTTTTTATTTCTGTATTATTTGAATTTTTAGATATTCCAAGTAAAGTATAGTAATCTTTTTTTGACATTTTTTTACCTTAAATAATTATGGGTATAGATTTTTTCTATACCCAATAATTAATTTTTTTTTAAAAAATTAAATTTTTAATAAAAAATAAAATTATTTATTTTTATCTTTTATTTCTTCACATTCAGCATCAACAATATTATTTTCTTTTTTATTATTATTATTATTATTATTATTATTATTATTATTATTTTTTTGTTCTTGTACAAGAGATAATAATTTTTCAGATACTTTCATAAGTGATTCAATTTTATTTTCAATTATTATTTTATTTTCTTGTTTAATTGATTCTTCTAATTCTTTAATAGAATTTTCAATATTTTTAATTTCATCAATAGATAATTTATTTTTAACAGAAGAAAGTTGTTTTTTTGTATTATGTATAATATGATCTGCTTGATTTCTAATTTGAACTATTTCTTCAAATTTTTGATCAGCTTCAGCATTAACTTCAGCATCATGTATCATTTTTTTAATTTCTGATTCTTTTAAACCAGATGAAGCTTTTATTGTAATTTGTTGTTCTCTTTGAGTTTTTTTATCTTTAGCTGATACATGTAATATTCCATCAGCATCAATATCAAATGTTACTTCAATTTGTGGTATACCTCTAGGAGCAGAATTAATTCCATCTAGATTAAATTGACCTAAAGATTTATTGTTATTTGCTCTTTTACGTTCACCTTGTAAAATGTGAATAGTTACTTCAGATTGATTATCTTCTGCAGTAGAAAATATTTGACTATGTTTTGTTGGTATAGTAGTATTTTTATTAATTAATGTTGTCATTACACCTCCCATAGTTTCAATACCTAAAGATAATGGAGTAACATCTAATAATAAAACATCTTTAACATCACCAGATAAAACACCACCTTGTATAGCAGCACCAATAGCTACAGCTTCATCAGGATTAATATCTTTTTTAGGTTCTTTTTTAAAAAATTCAGCTACTTTTCTTTGAACCATAGGCATACGTGTTTGACCACCAACTAATAAAACATCTTGTATATTTTTAATAGATATTTTAGCATCTTTTAAAGCTATCTCTAAAGGTTTGATTGATTGATTGATTAAATCTTCTACAAGTGATTCAAGTTTAGCACGTGTAATTTTTATATTCATATGTTTAGGACCAGTTGTAGTTGCAGTTATATAAGGTAAATTTACTTCAGTTTGTTGTGATGAAGATAATTCAATTTTAGCTTTTTCAGCAGCTTCTTTTAAACGTTGCATTGATAAAGGATCATTTTTTAAATTTATACCTTGATTTTTTTTAAATTCTTCAACTAAATAATTAATTAATCTGTTATCAAAATCTTCACCTCCTAAATGTGTATCACCATTTGTTGAAAGTACTTCAAAAGTTTTTTCACCATCTACTTCATCTATTTCTATAATAGATATATCAAATGTACCACCACCTAAATCATAAACTGCAATAGTACGATTACCAATTTCTTTATCTAAACCATAAGCTAAAGCAGCTGCTGTAGGTTCATTAATTATACGTTTAACTTTCAATCCAGCAATTCTACCTGCATCCTTAGTTGCTTGTCTTTGAGAATCATTAAAATATGCTGGAACTGTAATAACAGCTTCATTAATTGTTTCACCTAAATATTCTTCTGCTGTTTTTTTCATTTTTTTAAGTATTTCAGCTGAAATTTGTGGTGGTGCTATTTTTTCACCATTTACATCTAACCAAGCATCACCATTTTTTGATGAAACTATATTATATGGCATAATATTTTTATCTCTTTTTATTTCATTATCTTGAAAACGTCTACCAATTAATCTTTTAATAGCAAATAAAGTATTTTTAGGATTTGTTATAGATTGTCTTTTAGCTGGTTGACCAACTAAAATTTCACCATCTTTAGTATAAGCTATAACAGAAGGTGTAGTACGATCTCCTTCAGAATTTTCTATCACTTTAACTTTATTATTTTCCATTACAGCAACACAAGAATTAGTAGTACCTAAATCAATTCCTATTATTTTAATCATTTTAAACCTTTATAAATTTAAGTATAAAAATATTTCAATAAATTAAATAAATTTAAATTTATTTATTAAAATATTAATAAAATAATTTTATAAAATAAAATTAATTTTAAATAAATTTTTATATTATATAAAAAGTAAAATTAATAATTTTAAAATAATATATTTTTTAAAAATATTTATTTAAAAAAAAATGAAAAGAAATAATTTAATATATTTTTTAAATACATTAAAAGCATGGCATAATAAACTTATAAATATAAAAAATCAAAATTTAAAAAATGATTATTTAAAAAATTTAAATTTACCTGATTTAATTGATAGAGCTGCACAAGAAGAAGATTTTAATATAAAATTAATAAATATTAATAGAAATTATAAAATAATTAAAATAATAGAAAAAACAATTAAAAAAATAAAATATAAAAAATTTGGTTATTGTGAAAATTGTTTAATAGAAATTAATATAAGACGTTTAAAAGCAAATCCTATTGCAAAATTATGTATAAAATGTAAAAAAAAAACAAAAAAAAATTTATTAAATAATTAAATATATTAAAATAATATTATTAAAAAAAAAAAATAATATTTATAAAATTATAAATATTTAAAATATTTTATTATTTTAAAAAAATCTAAAATATGAATAATGAATATTTAATTAAAAAAGTTATTAAAAATATAAAAAATAAAAAAAAATATTTAATTGCTTATAGTGGTGGAATAGATTCAAGTGCACTTTTACAAATAATGTATGATTTAAATAAAATATATTTTAAAAAAATATCATTAAGAGCAATACATATTAATCATAATTTAAATATAAATTCAAATATTTGGGTAAGACATTGTTATTTATTTTGTAAAGAAAGAAATATTAAATTAATTATTAAAAATATATATATTAAAAAAAAAAAAAATATAGAAAATACAGCTAGAAATTTACGTTATAAATTTTTTAAAAAAATAATTATAAATAATGAAATTTTATTATTAGCACATCATCTGCAAGATCAATGTGAAACATTCTTATTAGCTTTAAAAAGAGGAAGTGGACCTAAAGGTTTATCTTGCATGCCTTTTAAAAAAAAAATAGGTAAAAATTATTTAATAAGACCTTTTTTAAATATTAATAAAAAATATATTCAAAAATATATTTTAATAAAAAAAATAAAATACATTATAGATAAAAGTAATTATAATATAAAATTTGATAGAAATTATATTAGAATTAAAATTTTACCTTTAATTATTAAAAAATGGCCTAATTTTTATATTTCTATTTTTAAAAGTACTATATTATGTTCAAATCAAGAAAAATTTATTAATAACATCATTAATAAAAAAATATTATTAAATCAAAATAAAAAAAAAGCATTATTTATTAATTATTTAAAAAAAAAAAAAAAAAAAAAAAGTTTTTTAATAATTAAAAATTGGATTAATAAATTTAATTTAAAAACACCTTCTTACAAGATAATTAAAAATATTTGGTATGAAATAATTTTATCTAATAAAAAATCAAAACCAAAATTAATTAATAAGTTATATAAAATTATAAGATATTCTAAATATTTATATTTATTATTTAATAATAAATTTAATAAAATTTCAAAATTATTAATTAATAAAATAGAAGGTTTTATATTAAAAGCACCTAATATTAAAACAAAAATTAATATTAAATTTATTTTAAAAGGAAAATATAAAATTTTAGGTAAAATGCATTTATTAAATGAAAAGAAAATATGGAAAGAATTTGGTATTCCTCCATGGTTAAGAAATAAAATACCATTATTATATTATAATGAAAAATTAATATCTGCTATTGGTTTTTTTATTACAAATTATGGAAAAATAAAACATGGTGATAAAATTATTAATATTAAAATTCATAAATAAATAAATTAATTATAAAACAAAATTTAATAATAATAAATATTTAATTTTAAATCATTATAAATTTATTTATTAAAAATAAAAGGAAAAAATGACAAAAACAAAAAATATAGAAATGAAAGGTATAGTAATTGAAACATTACCAAATACTACATTTAAAGTAAAATTAGAAAATAATAATATTATAATTGCATATATATCAGGTAAAATAAGAAAAAACCATATACGTATTTTAACAAACGATAAAGTAATTGTTGAAATTACTAAATATGATTTTAAAAAAGGTCGTATTATTTTTAGAGAAAATTAATTTTAATAAAAATCTAAAATATTTAAATTAATAAATTAAAGATTATATTATGAAAATATTATATTATAAAAAAATTAAAAAAATTAGTAAAATTTATTTTAAAATAAAAAAAATATTAAATTTTGAAAAAGTAATTAAAAATAATATTATATATAAAAAAATAACAAATGAATATAAAAAATTAAATGATATTAATTTTTTATTTTTAAATTGGATACAAAATAGAAAAAAAAAAAATATTTTATATAATATTAAAATTAAAGAAATTGAAAAAAAAATATTAATATATTTAATAAAAGAAAAAAAAAAAAACAATAATTGTTTTATAGAAATAAAAGCTGGAACTGGAGGTAATGAAGCATCATTATTTACAAAAAAATTATTTAAAATGTATTATTATTATTCTGAAATTAAAAATTGGAAAACTAAAATAATTTATATTAATCAAAGTGAATATAAAGGTTATAAAGAAATAATTTTTACAATAAATGGAAAAAATGTATATAATAATTTAAAATTTGAATCTGGTGGTCATAGAGTACAAAGAATTCCTAAAACAGAAACTCAAGGTAGAATTCATACATCAACTTGTACAATTGCAATTTTACCTAAAATTAAAAAAAAACATTATAAAAATATTGATTTAAGTAATATAAAAATAGATACATTTAAATCTTCAGGTGCTGGAGGTCAACATGTAAATACAACTGATTCTGCTGTTCGTATTACACATATACCTACTAATATTGTAGTAGAATGTCAAAATGAAAGATCACAACATAAAAATAAATCAAAAGCTTTAGAAGTATTATTTGCACGAATTAAAAAAATAGAATTATTAAAACAAAATAAAAAAAATTCTTTAATTAAAAAAAATTTATTAGGTAGTGGAGATAGAACAGATAGAAAAAGAACATATAATTTTCAAAAAAATAGAATTACTGATCATAGAATTAATTTAACTTTATATTGTTTAGAAGAAATAATAAATGGAAATATTGATATTTTGATATCATTATTAAAAAAAAAATATAATTTAAATAAATTATATTTTTTTTTAAAAAATATATTATTTTAAAATTATTATTTATTTTAAAATATAAAAATTAAAATTAAAATGATTAATCAAAAAAAATCTTATATTACATATAATAAAAAAATAAAATTTTTATATTTTATTAAAAAAGAATTTGAAGTAGGTTTATCATTATTTGGATGGGAAGTAAAGTCTATAAGATTAGGTAAAATAAACATTATAAATAGTTATATAAAATTTAAAAAATTAAATATTTACTTAATAAATGCAATTATTAGTCCATTAAATAATTTAAATAAGTATGAAATAATAAAATCACGTAAAATAAAATTATTAATTAAAAAAAAAGAAATATTTTTTTTATTTAATAAAATAAAAATTGAAGGTTATACGATAAAACCATCATGTGTATATTGGAAAAAAAATTGGATAAAATTAAATATTTGTTTAGTTAAAGGAAAAAAAAAATATGATAAAAGAAAAAATATAAAAGAAAAAGAATGGAAAAAAAAAAAGAGTTTTTTAAAAAAAACTTTGAAAATAAAATAAATATAATATAATTATAATGGGGCTGTTTTGGATTCGACGTAATTTATTAAAATTTTAATTCATGCCGAGGAAAAGTTGGCCTCGTTAAAAACTTATAAAAAAAATAAAAGCAAAAAAAACAAATTATGCTTTAGCAGCTTAAATTTATTTTTAAAAAATATGTTAATAAATTTACTATTATATTTAAAATATTTAATATTAATAAACTATAATTATTTTAAATATGTTTAATTTTTATAAAATTAAACTAAGCATGTAATATTAAAATCTAAAATTTTACGGACGCGGGTTCAAATCCCGCCAGCTCCAAAATTATTTTTTTTTTTTTAAATAATTTATTAATTCTTTAACTGTTTTTTTTTTAAGTGCCTTTTTTGCTAATTTTTTTGCATCACTAAATTTATTTTTAATAATAATATTTTTAATATATGGTATATAATTAGTATTCATACTAAATTCATCTAAACCCATACCTAATAATAATAATGTTGAATTTTCATCACTAGCTAATTCTCCACATATACTTACATATTTATTTTGTTTATGAGTATAATATATAATTTTTTTAATTAATTTTAAAATTTGAGGTGATAATGAATTATAAAGATGTGAAACTAATTTGTTATTTCTATCAACTGCAAAAGTATATTGTGTTAAATCATTAGTACCTATACTAATAAAATCAATTTCTTTAATAATATCTTTAATAATTAAAGCAGATGCTGGAGTTTCAATCATTACTCCAATTAAAATTTTTTTATTAATTTTTTTTTTATCAATTATTAATATTTTTTTAATATTATTTAATTCATATTTTAAATATTTAATTTCTTCAATAGAAGTAATCATAGGAAATATAATTTTAACATTTCCATAATAAGAAGATAATAAAATAGCTTTTATTTGAGTATATAAAATTTTTTTACAATCTATTAATATACGGATAGCTCTCCATCCTAAAAATGGATTTTCTTCTTTTGGTATATTTAAATAAGATATATTTTTATCACCTCCAATATCCATTATACGTATATTTATTGGTTTATTTTTTAGTTTTTTAACTATATATTTATAAAATTTATATTGTTCATTAATATCAGGTAAAATATTACGATTCATAAATAAAAATTCAGTTCTATATAAACCAATACCTTCAGAACCATATTTTTCAATAATATTTATATCTTTGGGATTATTTATATTAGATAAAAGAGATATTTTTCTTCCATCTAAAGTAATAGTTTTCAAATGTATAATTTTTTGTAATTTTTTTTTTTTATTTATATATTTTTTTTTTTCTTTTTTAATAAAATTAATAATATTTTTATTTGGATTTATATATATATTATTATTAATTGAATCTAAAATTATATAATCATCATTTTTAATTTTATTAGTTGCATTATAAACATTAATAATAGTTGGTAATCCAAGAGATTTTGCAATAATTGTAGTATGTGATGTAATTCCACCTAATTCAATAATAAAACCTAATATTTTATTTAAATTTATTTGTGCTATTTCAGAAGGTGTTAAATCTTTTGCAACAATAATTACTTTATTTTTAATAAAATTAAAATCAGTAATATTTAATTTTAAAATATTTTTTAGTAATCTTTCTTTAATATCAATTAAATCATTTGTTCTTTCTTTTAAATAGTTATTTTTTATTTTTTTGATTATTTTAATTTGTTTATTTAAAATTATATTAACAGCATAATCTGCAGATATTAATTTTTTTTTTATTAAATTTATTATTTCTTTTTCAAATTCATAATCATCTAACATCATTATATGACTATTAAATATATTTTCTTTATTCTTATCTATTTTATATTTATTTATTTTTTTAATTTTTTTTAATTGATTAATAGTTTTATTACGTCCAAAATAAAAATTTTGAATTTCTTTATTTATTTCATGTTTAAATATATTAATTTTATTAATTTTTATTTTTGTTTTTTTAAATAATAAAGCTTTTCCAAAAGATATACCTTTAGAAACAGAAATTCCAGAAATCATATAATAACCTTTTAAATATTATATAAATATTTTATTTTATTTTTTTAATTATATTTAATAAATTTTTTAATGCATATTTTTCATCTTTTCCTTTAATAAATATATTAATTTCATCTCCTTGTATAATACCTAAAGTTTGTAATTTAAATAAACTTTTAGCATTTACTATATGATTATTATGTTCTATAATAATTTCAGATTTAAATTTTTTTGATTCTTTTACTAATTTTGCTGCTGGACGTATATGTAAACCATTTTTAATATTTATTAAAATTTTTTGTTTTAACATTTTTTTCCTTTTAAAATAAGTAATTTAAATATATTTATTTTAAAATTATTTTAATTAAATATTAAATATATAAATTTTTAAAATAAATAATAAATATAATATAACCATATTTTAAAAAACAATTACTTTATTTTAAATTAATTAGCTGCGAATTAACGCAGCTATATTGTTATTAAATTTTATTTAATATTTTAAATAATATTATTTTATAACTATTATAACTTGTTTTAATTTTAATAATATATTCTCCTATTTTTCTTATTGATTTCATCAAAAATTTTTTTTTAATTTTAATATTATAATTATTAATAATCAAAATAATTTTTTTATTATTAATAGAAAAAAATAAATAACCATTATTATTACATTTAAAATATAAATTAATAAATAATTTCTTGTTTTTTATATTTATATTATTATTTAATATATTTTTTTTATTTTTAATAATAAATTTAGTTTTGTTATTATACAATGATATTCCTTTTGGAATAAGAAAATTACGTACATAACCTGGTTTTACATTTATTTCATTACCTATATTATATAATTTTGAAATTTTATCAAGTAAAATTACTTTCATATTAAAATCTCTTATATTATAATTATAACTAAATTATTTATGATTATCTGTATATGGAAATAATGATAAATATCTAGATAATTTAATAGCATTTGTTAATTTACGTTGATATTTAGCACTAGTTCCAGTAATTCTACTAGGAATAATTTTACCATTTTCATTTATATAATTTTTTAATAAATTTATATCTTTATAATCAATTTCTTTCAATTTATTTATAATAAAATAACAATTTTTTTTATTTATTACATTATTCATAATATATCCATTTTATATTAAATTAATATATTTAAATTATTTTATTTTTTTTGAATATATTTATTTTTATTTTTCATCATAGGTGAATTATTAGTTATTATTTTTTTAGTACGTATAATTAATTTTCTAATAATAAGATTATTAAATTTCAATTTTTTTTCTAATTTTTGAATATTTTTTTTTGATATTTTAATATTTAAAAGAATATAATGTGCTTTAATATATTTTTTAATTTTATAAGAAAGTTTACGTTTACCCCAATCTTCAATTCTATAAATTTGTCCATTTTTTTTTTTAATATATTCTATATAGTATTTAATAATTTCTAATATTTTATTATTTTTATTAGGATTAAATAAAATAACAATTTCATAATTTTCCATTAATAAACCTTGATATTTTGTAATTTAATTAAATATTTAATTTAAACATTTTAATGGTTTAGGTAAACCAGAAATCTTATTAATTTGTTTTGTTGGATTTTTATTAAATAAACTATATATATATTTACTATTACCTTTTAAATTACCATATTTATAATATATAATTTTTACTATTACTTTAATTGTAGGTGAATAATTTAAATTATTATAAAATTTTCTAATTAAATAAATAATTTCCCAATGTTTTTTAGTTAAAAAAATTTTTTCTTTTTTAGCTAAAAATAATGCTACAATCAAATTCCATTTTTTTTTTTTGATAATATTAAATTTTTTAATAAACATAATTAAGTTTTTATATAAATTTAAATATAAATTTAATATAATATAAAATAAATTTAATAATGTATAATTTATTTTTTTTTAAATGAAAAGATATAAAATGACTTGTTTTTTTTTAAAAAAAAATTATTTTATAAATAATTTATTTCATAATTTTAAAGAGGGATGGTCGAGGGGTTTAAGGCAGTGGTCTTGAAAACCACCAAGAATTAATAATTCTTCGTGGGTTCAAATCCCACTCCCTCTGTTAAATATAAAATAATAAATTTAATTTAAAATATAAATTACATATTGAAGTAATTATATTTATAATAATTATTTATATTTAATTAAAATAATATTATAAAAAAAAAATAAAATAAAATGAAAAATTATAAATATACTTTAAATTTACCTAAAACTAAATTCCCTATGAAAGGAAATTTAATTAATAAAGAAAAAAATATAATAAAAATATGGAATTTAAAAAATATATATAAAAAAATACAAAACTCAAAAATTAAAAAAAAAATTTTTATTTTACATGATGGTCCAATATATGCAAATGGTCATATACATATTGGACATGCAATTAATAAAATTATAAAAGATATAATAGTTAAATCTAAAAATTTAAGTGGTTTTAGTGTTCCATTTATTCCAGGATGGGATTGTCATGGTTTACCTATTGAATTAGAAATTGAAAAAAAATGGGGTAAACCTGGTTTAAAAATTTCTAAATTTGAATTTAGAAAAAAATGTAAAATTTATGCAAATAAACAAATTTTAATACAAAAAAAAGAATTTATTCGTTTAGGTATTATTGCAGATTGGGAAAATCCATATTTAACAATGAATTATGATATAGAAGCAAATATTATAAAAATATTTAAAAAAATTTTAAAATTAGGATATTTAATAAATGGTGAAAAACCAATACATTGGTGTATAAATTGTCAATCTTCTTTATCAGAAGCTGAAATAGAATATAATAATATTAATTCTTTAAGTCTTTATGTATTATTTAAATCTATCAAAAATAATAAAATTTTAAATAAATTTAATATTAAAAAATTTAAAAATGATATTAATTTAGTTATTTGGACAACTACACCATGGACATTAATATTAAATAAAGCAATTGCAATAAATCCAAATGAAATTTATCAACTTATTAAAATTTCAAATAAATACTTTATATTATCTAAAAATACAACTATTAATATAATAAAATTAATAAAACCAAAAACTTGGAAAATAATAGGAAAATGTAAAGGAAAAAATTTAGAATTTTGTTATTTTAAACATCCATTTATTAATTTAAATGTACCTGTAATATTAAGTAATCATGTAAATTTAAATATTGGTAGTGGTGCAGTGCATATTTCACCAGAACACGGATTAGATGATTTTTTAATTAGTAAAAAATATTTAATTAAAACATTAGCAAAAGTAAATAAAAATGGAAATTATATTAAAGGAACACATTTATTATTAGATAAAAAATTTATTTATAATGTTGATTATATAATAATAAAATTATTAAAACAACATAAAAATTTTTTAAAAAAACAAAAAATTATTCATAAATATCCTCATTGTTGGCGTCATAAAACAAAAATTTTTTTAAGAATAACTCCACAATGGTTTATTAATTTAGATAAAAATAATTTAAAAAAGAAAATAATTAAAAATATTCAAAAAATAAAATGGATTCCATCATATGGTAAATTACATATGGAAAATATGATTAAAAATAGACCTGATTGGTGTATTTCTAGACAAAGAATATGGGGAGTACCAATTACATTAATTGTTAATAAAAAGAATTTAACATTACATCCAAATAATATAAATATAATTAAAAATATAATTCAAATTGTTAAAAAAAAAGGAACACAAGTATGGTGGGATTTAAATATTAAAAATATAATTAAAGAAAAAAAAAAATATATTAAAATAAATGATATATTAGATGTATGGTTTGATTCAGGAACTACACATTATTCTGTAATTAAAAAAAGAAAAGAATATAAAGGAAATAATGCTAATTTATATATAGAAGGTACAGATCAATATCGTGGATGGTTTATGTCATCTTTGATAACTTCAACAATAATAACAGGAAATTCACCTTATAAAGAAATTATAACACATGGTTTTGTAATAGATGAAAAAAAAAAAAAAATGTCAAAATCCATAGGAAACATAATAAAACCATTAGATTTAATTAAAAAATTTAGTTGTGATATATTAAGATTATGGATTGCTTGTTCTGAATATACTAATGAAATAACTGTTTCTAATAAATCATTAAAAAAAACTATAGAAATTTATAGAAAAATTCGTAATACAATACGTTTTTTATTATCAAATTTATATGATTTTAAACCAAATAAAGATTTGATCAATTATAAAAAAATGATTATATTAGATTTATATATATTAAGTTATACATTAAAAATTCAAAATAAAATTAAAAAAGCTTATAATAAATATAATTTTATTAAAGTAATAAAATATTTAATTAAATTTTGTTCAATTAAAATGGGTTCTTTTTATTTTGATATAATTAAAGATCGACAATATACTAATAAAAAAAATAGTATATCTAGAAGAAGTGGACAAACAACAATATTTTATATTTTAGAATTTTTAGTTCGTTGGATATCTCCAATATTGTCATTTACAGCAAATGAAATATGGAACTTTTTACCTGGTTATAGATCAGAATTTATTTTTACTGAAGAATGGTATAATATTAAATATATTAAATTTAAAAAATTTGAAATTAATTTTTTAAAACAAATAATTAAAATAAAATCTAAAATAAATAAAAAAATTGAAATTTTAAGAAAAAAAAAAAAAATAGGAAGTTCATTAAAAGCAATTGTTATTATTTATGCAAATAAAAAATTAATTAAAAAATTAAATAAATTTAAAAAAGAAATACATTTTATATTTATTGTTTCTAAAGTAAAATTATTTATTTTAAAAAAAATAAAAAATTTTAAAATATATATAAAAATTTCAAAAGAAAAAAAATGTAATAGATGTTGGCATTATAATCAAAATTGTAATTTATCAAAATATATTGGAATTTGTAATCGTTGTATAATAAATATATTTAGTAAAGGTGAAAAAAGAAAGTTTATATAAAAATATTTATAAGTTTATTATTTGAATATTTAAGTATTTTTTTTGACTTTTTTTTAAAAAAAAATAAAATAATTATTAATATATTTAAATTATTTTTGGCCCTTTAGCTCAGTTGGTTAGAGCAAACGACTCATAATCGTTAGGTCACTGGTTCAAAACCAGTAAGGGCCAAGGCTATATTTAATAAGATATATAATTTTATAAAATAATGTATTTTAAAAATTTTTATTAATTTTTAATTTTAAAAAATGAAAAATATAAGAAATTTTTCGATTATTGCACATATAAACCATGGTAAAACAACTTTATCTGATTGTATAATACAAATTTGTGGTGGATTAAATGATATTAAAAAAGAAAAACAAATTTTAGATTCAATGGATATTGAAAAAAAAAGAGGGATTACAATTAAAGCTCATACTGTTAATTTAAAATATAAATCTAAAAATGGGAAAATATATAAAATGAATTTAATAGATACACCAGGACATGTTGATTTTTCTTATGAAGTTTCTAAATCATTAATAGCTTGTGAAGGTGTATTATTATTAATTGATTCAACACAAGGTGTAAAAGCACAAACTATATCAAATTATAATAAAGCAATTAAAATGAATTTAGATATAATAATAGTATTTAATAAAATTGATTTACCTAACGCAAATATTAAACGTGTATCAAAAGAAGTAAAAGATATTATTGGAATAAGTACAAAAAATGTTATATATTGTTCAGCTAAAACAGGTGATGGTGTAATAAATATATTGGAAAGTATAATTAAAAATATTTCTCAACCAAAAGGAAAAAAAAATAATCCTTTACAAGCAATTATTATTGATTCTTGGTATAATAATTTTTTAGGTATTACATCTATAATTTGTATAAAAAATGGATATTTAAAATTAAAAGATAAAATTATAATAAATAATAAAAAAAAATACAATATAGAAACTTTAGGTTTATTTACCCCTAAAAAAAAAGAAAAAAAAAAATTAAATTGTGGTGAAGTTGGGTGGATAACATATTCTGAAAAAAAAATAAATAATATTAAAGTAGGTGATATTATAACTTCTTATTTAAATCCATGTAAAAACTTAATAATTAAATGTAAAAAAATAAAACCACAAATTTATATAGGATTATATAATTTAAATTCAAATAAAAATGAAATATTTAAAAATTCTTTAAAAAAAATGAAATTAAACGATAACTCTTTTTTTTATGAACCTGAAGTATCTTTAATATTAGGATTTGGTTTTAGATGTGGTTTTTTAGGTTTATTACATATGGAAATTATTATAGAACGTTTAGAAAAAGAATATAATTTAAATTTAATAATAACTTCTCCTAATGTAATATATAAAGTTTATACTATTAATAAAAAAAAAATTTATATTGATAATCCTTGTAAATTACCAAAAAAAAATATAATTAAAAAAATAAAAGAACCAATTGCAGAATGTAAAATACTAATACCAAAAAAATATTTAGGAAAAATAATTAAACTATGTATTAAAAAAAGAGGTATTTTAATTAATACAATTTATTATAATAATAAAATTTGTTTAATATATGAAATACCAATATCAGAAATTATAATTAATTTTAATAATAAATTAAAAAATATAAGTAATGGATATGCTTCATTAAATTATAATTTTAAATATTATAAAACATCAAATTTAGTTAAAATTGATATATTAATTAATAATAAACGTATTGATATAATTTCTAGAATAATACATAATAATAATTTATATAATGTTTGTAAAAAAATAATAACTAAATTAAAAACTTTAATTCCTAGACAACAATTTGATATATCTATAAAAGCTGTTGTTAATTCAAATATTATTTTTAGTAATATAATTAAACAATTTAAAAAAAACGTAATATCAAAATGTTATGGTGGTGATATAAGTAGAAAAAAAAAATTGATACAAAAACAAAAAATTGGTAAAAAAAAAATGGAAAAAATAGGTAATTTTTTTTTACCAAAAAAAATATTTTTAAAATTAATTAAAATAAATAATAATTAAATACTTTACAAAAAATATAAATTTTTAAAAACTTATTTTAATTAATTAAATGAAAAAAAAAATAATAAAAGAAATTCAAAAAAAAATAGGTTATTATTTTAAAAAAAAAATAATATTATTAAAATCATTAAAATATAATAATAATAATAATGAACGTTTGGAATTTTTAGGTGATTCAATTTTAAATTTTATAATTTCTAATATTTTATTTAAAAAATTTCCATTAATAAATGAAGGTGAAATGAGTAGAATTAGATCTAATTTAATTAATTATAAAACTTTATCAAAAATAGCAAATGAATTTAATTTAATTAAATATATAAAATTTAAACAAAAAAAATTTAGTAATTATAATCATTATAAAAATTTAATATTATCAAATATAATTGAAGCATTAATAGCTGGAATATATTTAGATAGTAATATTTATACAATAGAAAAAATAATTTTAAATTGGTATAATAAATATATTAAAAAAATAAAATTATCAATTTTAAATAAAGATTATAAAACTATATTACAAGAAATATTGCAAAAAAAAAAAATAAAATTACCAAAATATTCAATAATTAAAATAAATGGAAAAATATATAATCAAAAATTTATTATTAATTGTAAAATTAATTGTTTTAAAAAATATTTTATAGGTATAGGTGAAACTAAACGTAGTGCTGAACAATGTGTAGCTAAAAAAATAATTAAAATATTAGGAATTTAATGAAACAAAATATAAAAAATTTATTTGTATCAATTATTGGTAGAACAAATGTAGGTAAATCAACTTTATTAAATAAATTAATTAAAAAAAAATTTTTTATAACGTCAAAAAAAAAAAATACAACAATTGAAAATACATATAGTATTTATAAAAAAAAAAATTATAAAATTATTTATATAGATAATCCAGGTTTTATTTTATATAATAAAAAAATATCAACTTATATAATTAATAAAAAAAAATATAATATTGATATAATTATTTATATAATTGAAGGAACTATTATAAATAATGATGATAAAAAAATAATAAAAATTTTAAAAAAAATAAAATGTTATATTATATTAATAATAAATAAAATAGATATTATCAAAAATAAAATATATTTATTACCATATATTAAATTTTTAAAAAAAAAAATAAATTTTAAAGAATTAATACCAGTTTCTGCTAAATTTAATATTAATATTGATATAATTAATAAAATAATAATTAAACAATTAAATATTAAAAAAAAAAAAAAAAAATTTTTTTATTATAAATATTCAAAAAAAAAAATTATATTAGAAGTTATACGTGAAAAAATAATAAGATTTTTAGGTCAAGAAATTCCATATAAAATAAATATTAAAATTTATAATATATATATTAGTAATAAAAACAAGTATAATATTTTTATTTTAATATTAGTTAAAAATTTAAATCAAAAAAAAATAATAATAGGAAAAAATGGTAATAAAATTAAAATTATTGGAATTAATTCAAGAATAGAAATTGAAAAAAAAATTAAAAAAAAAATAAATTTATTTTTAAAAGTAATTATTAAAAATAAATAAAATATAATATTTTTTTAAAATATAATATAAATAAAATTTGGAAATATTTTTGAAAAAATTACTAAATATTAATATTAATTATATTAAATTTTTAAATGATATAAAAGATATAAATATAATAAAAACTGCTTTAATTTTAAAACAGGAAAAAATTAATAGTATTAAAATAACTTTTAAAAAAAATTATAAAATAAATAAAAAAAAAATAATTATATTAAAAAAAATTATTAAAACAAACTTTAATTTTAATATTAAAATATCTGATGAAATTTTAAATTTTATTATTAAAATTAAACCTAAATATTGTTGTTTAATACCTGAAAATAAAATAGTTATAGATAATGATTTAAATATAATTAAGTACATTAATAAAATTTCTTTATTAACTAATTTGTTAAATAATAATGGAATTAAAGTTTCTGTATTTATTAATCCTGATTTAAATCAAATAGATGCTGCTATTAATGCTGGTTGTAATTCAATAGAATTAAATACAAAAATATATTCATTATCTACAAATAGCTTAGAAAAAAAATATAATTTTAATAAAATTAAAAAAGCAGCATATTATGCTAATAAAAAAGGATTAATAGTAAATGTTGTATGTGGAATAAATTATGATAATATTAAAAAAATATCTAAAATAAAAGAAATAAATGAAATTAATATTAATTATTCAATAATAAATAGTTCAATTATTATTGGTTTAAAAAAAGCAATTAAAAATATATTATTATTAATTAATTAATATTAAAATAATAATTTTAAAATATATTAATATTTTTTGATTTTATATTACGTAAATAATATAATTTAGATTTTTTAGCATAACCATAATTTATAATATTAATTTTATGAATTATTGGTGAATGAGTTTGAAAAACACGTTCAATACCTTCATTGTTATTAATTTTTCTAACAGTAAATGAACTATTTAATCCTCTATTTTTAATTGCAATTATTATTCCTTTAAATTTTTGTTTTTTTTTTTTATTATTTTCAAAAATTAATGTTTCAATTTCTACAAAATATCCTGACTTAAGTATAGGTATATTTTTTTTAATTTGTTTTTTTTCAAATTTTTGTATAATATTTTGCATTTTTAAATTTATTATAAAAATTTAATTAAATATAATTATAAAAAAAATAATAAATTATATAAATTAATAAATTATTAAATTATTAAAAATTTAAATTTAATTTTATTATTTTTAAATTAAAATCAATAATTTTAATAATTTTTTTAATAATAAAAGGGATTAAAATTTTTTTTTTTTTTTTAATAATTAATATAATATAATTTAATTTAGTATTATAAATTTTTTTAATTTGACCTAATTTAAAATTATTATAATTAATAATTTTACATTTTAATATATCTTCTAAGTAATAATTTAATTTATTTTTTTTTTTAAAATCAATATAAATATAATTATTATTTAATAATTTTATTTTATTATTATTCACATTTTTAATTTTAATAATGATTTTTTTTTTTTTAATAATATAATAATTTAATAAAATAATATTCCATTTTTTTTTTTTAATATATAATGTTTTATATTTTAAAAAATTTTCTTTTTTATTATTATATAAAAAAAAGTTAAATAATTCTTTTGAATTATAATTATTATTTATTTTACCTATAATAATTGGATTTTTAGGTATATTTTTCATTTTAAAACATTTATAAATTTAAAATTTGATAATTTTTTTAACACGGCATGAAATAGATGCTCCTAAATTTATCCAATATTTAATACGTTGTTTAAATGTATTTATATTATTTATTTTATATGTATTTAAAGGATTAAAATAACCTATACGTTCAATAAATTTGCTGTTATTAGATCTTCTTTTATCTATAACAATTAATTGATAAAATGGTTTTTTTTTTCTACCTACTCTTTTCAAACGTATTCTTATCATTTTTTACCTTAATTTATTAATAATAAAATATAATAATTTTAAAATATTTTAAATAATTTTTTTTAATATATAATTAATAATATATTCTTTTTTTAAAAATATTATTTTATTATTACTTCTATATTTATATTCAATAAAACCATTTTTACAATTTTTATTACTTATAATTATTAAATGAGGTATACCAATGAGTTCAATATCATTAAACATTTTTCCAATTTGAATTTTACGATCATCTAAAATTATATTTATTTTTTTTTTAAATAAATTCATATATATTTTTTCAGTTATATCATTTACAATTTTATATTTATATAAATTAATAGGTAATATAGAAACTTTAAAAGGTGCTAATTTATTTGTCCAAATAATACCTTTTTTATCATAATTTTGTTCTATAATAGCTGCAATTAATCTAGTAATACCTATACCATAACAACCCATATGTATATTTTTTTTAAAATTACATTTATTAATAATTTTAGAATATTTATTACCTATTTTAAATATATGTCCTACTTCTATACTTTTATTAATATATAAATTATTTATAATATTTTTTTTTTTACTATAATTTAATAAATCAGCTAAATAAAATAATTTTAAATTTTTAATCCAATTTAAATTTATCAAAAATGCTTTAATATTATTAAATTTAATTAAAAAATTTTTCATTTTTAAAATACTATAATCAGCAATAATAGTAAAATTTAAAAATAAATATTTTATTGAATTAAAATTTTTAATTAATAATTTTTTAATTTTATTTTTTGATAAAAAATTAAATGGTTTACAAATATTATTTAATTTATAAATTTTATAAATATTTATTTTACTATTTTTTGGAATTAATAAAATAATATTTTTATTTTTAAAATTAACAATAATTATTTTAATTAAATTTTTATTTAATAATTTTAATTTATTGTTTATTTTTTTATTTAAAATATTAAAAAAAAAAATTTGTCTATTTTTTTCAATATTTTTTTTTTTTTTATTAATATTATTATTTTTATTTAAATAATAATTATTATTTTTTTTTTTTTTAATTAAAATGTGAAATTCATGTGATAATTTACCACCAATTTCACCAGAATTTGCTTTTATAATATTAAAGAAAAGTCCTAATTTTTTAAAAATTTTAATATAAGTTTTATAAATATTATTATATATTTTTTTTAAACATTTTTTACTATTATGAAAAGAATATGCATCTTTCATAATAAATTCTCTTGATCTAATTACACCTAAATTAGGACGTATTTCATCTCTAAATTTAGTTTTAATTTGAAAAAATTTTAATGGTAATTGTTTATATGAAGTAATTTCATTACTTATTATTTTACTAATTATTTCTTCATTAGTAGGACTTAAAATAAATAATTTTTTTTTTCTGTCATAAAATTTAATTAATTCTAAACCATATTTTTTTAATCTTTTACTTTTTTTCCATAAATTAGCAGATTGTGCTATAGGCATATTAATTTCTAAAAAATTAATTTTATTCATTTCTTTTTTAATTAATTTAATAATATTTTTTAATATTATTAAACCTATTGGTAACCAAACATAAAAACCTGAATTTAATTTACGTATCATACCAGATTTTAACATTAATTTATAACTTATTATATCAGAATTAAAAGAAATATCTTTAATAGTATATAAATTATAATTACTAGTACGCATAAATTTATCTTATTTAAAATTAAATATTTTTAATTTCTTAAAATTATTAATGTTTTATTTTACTATATATTTTATTATTTTGAAATATTTAGTAAGTTTTAAAATATTTTAAAATTTTATAATGTTTTTATTTTTAAAAATAAATAAAAATTTTTAAAGTTTTATTATTTTCTAAATTTTTAATTATTATTATTATTTTTAAAAAAAAATAAAATATTAATTGATTTTTTAAAAAAAATAATTATATTTAAAATAATATTAATTAATGTGGATTAATTATGTTTAAAATATCTATGTATGATATGATTAAATCAGGTATTCATTTTGGACATCAAAAAAAATATTGGAATCCAAAAATGAAAGAATTTATATTTGGTATTAAAGATAAAATACATATTATTAATTTAGAAAAAACAATAATTATGATAAATAAAGCTATGAATAAACTTATGGAAATTTCATCAAAAAATGGAAAAATTTTATTTATTGGTACTAAATCTGTAGCATATAAAGCAATTCAAATGTATTCTTTAAATTGTAATCAATTTTATGTTAATTATCGTTGGTTAGGAGGAATGTTGACTAATTGGAATACAGTTAATAAATCGATTAAAAAATTAAATAATTTGGAAATTCAATTAAAAAATGGTATTTTAAATCAATTAACTAAAAAAGAATCATTAATATATAAAAATAAATTTAAAAAATTAAAAAATACATTAGAAGGTATTAAATATATGAAAACATTACCTAATGCTATATTTGTTATAGATTCTAATCGTGAAAAAATTGCTATAAAAGAAGCTAATAAATTAGGAATTATTGTATTTGCAGTTGTAGATACTAATTCTGATACAAATGGTATAAATTATATTATACCAGGTAATGATGATTCAATACATGCTATTAAATTTTATTTAAAAAATGCAGTTTTAGCAATAAATGAAGGAAAATTTAAAAAATAAAATTAATTATTTTAAATTAAAAGGATTTTATGTTTAAAAATAATATAAATAAAATTAAAGAATTAAGAAAAATTACAGGATCTGGTTTAATAGATTGTAAAAAAGCATTAATTAAATCAAATAATAATATTAAAAATGCAATTATTGAAATGAGAAAAATTGGAATTTTAAAATTTGATAGAAAAAAAAATATTAAAATTATTAAAGGTATTGTTAAAATAATTATAAAAAAAAATTTGGGTATAATTATTGAAGTAAATTGTCAAACAGATTTTACTTCAAAAAGTAAAGAATTTAAAAATTTTGTTAATAATATTATTCAAAAAATATTAAATAATAATTTTAAATATAAAATAAATTATAATTTAATTTATAAAAAAGAAATTATAAATTTATTTAATAAAATTAAAGAAAATATAAATATTAAACGTGTTAGTATTTTAAATAAAAATATTATAGAAAAATATAATCATAATAATAAAATAGGTGTACTAATAAACGCAAAGTTTATACAAAAAAAATTATTAAAAAAAATTGCTATGCATATTACTTCTGATAAACCAGAGTTTATTAGTATAGAAAATATAAATTATAATTTAATTATTAATGAATATAAAATACAAAAAAGTATTATTATTAAAAAAATATTATATAAAAAAATATTATTCGGAAAACTTATTAAATATATAAATAAAATAACTTTAATAAATCAAAAATTTATTTTTAATACTTTAATTAAAATTAAAAAAATTTTAAATAATAAAAATTCAATTATATTAAATTTTATTAGATATGAATTAGGTGAAAAAATTTAAAGTAATATAATTATTTAATTTATATTAATAAAGATATTGTATTATTATTTTATAAATTTATAATTTAATATCTTATTAATTTAATTAAAAATTAAATTTTAAAGGAATAATAAATGTTTAAAGAAATTATAAAAATTAATAAAAAAGAAATGGAAAAAGTTTATTCTACTTATATTAAAAAAATTTCAAAAATTAATACTGGAAGAATTTCTATAAAAATATTAGATGATATATTAATTAAATATAATAATAGCTTTGTTAATTTAAAAAAAATATCAAATATTACAGTAATTAATTATAATACAATAAAAATAAATTTATTTGATTTTTCTTTAAGTAATATAGTTAAAAATACAATTATAAAATCTAATTTAAATTTATCAGTATTTATTACAAATAATGATATTATAGTAACTCTTCCACAAATAAATGAAAAAAGAAGAAAAGAATTTATAAAAATAATACGTTATAAATCTGAAAATAGTAGAATTATAATTAGAGCAATTAGAAGAGAATCAAATTTAAAAATTAAAAATTTATTTATTAAAAAAAAAATAACTTTAGATGAAAAAAAATATGCAGAAAATAAAATACAAAATTTAACAGATAAATTTATAACACAAATTAATTCAAAACTAATTAAAAAAGAAAAAGAATTATTATTAATTTAATTTGTTTATAAAATTGTATATATATGTATATATACACATATATGTATGTATATATACACATATATGTATATATTATATATATTTTATATATAATATATACATATATGTAATTAAATATATTATAACATAAATATATAATTATATATAAAATTATTTATAGGAATATTATGAATAAATTAAAATTCGTACATTTAAAAATACATAGTGATTATTCAATTATTGATAGTTTAATTAAAATTAAAACATTAATTAAAACAGCAAAAAAATTAAATTACGATTCTTTAGCTTTAACAGATTTTAATGGTCTTTATGGAATTATTAAATTATATAAGTATTCATATAAATATAATATAAAACCTATTATAGGATCAGAATTATATATTAAAAATAAAATTAATAATTTATCAAAATTAACTATTTTAGCATCAAATAATATAGGATATGAAAATTTAAAAATAATTATCACAAAAATACATAAAATAAGTTATAGAAATTTAATAGGACCTATAGTTAATTATAATATTTTAAAAAAATATAATGAAGGATTAATATTATTATCTGGAGGTTGTTTCGGAGATATTGGTAATTTAATTATTAATGAAAATTATGATAAAATTAATTATACATTAGATTTTTATCAAAAATATTTTAATAATAATTATTATTTAGAAATTATGCGTACAAATAGAAAAAATGAAGAAAATTATATAAATAAAATTATTAAAATTTCAGAAAATAGAAATTTACCTTTAGTAGCAACTAATGATGTATGTTTTTTAAATAAAGATGATTATAAAGCACATAAAATTAAATTACATATCAATAATTTAAATAATGTAAATAATTTAAATAATAAAGAATATAGTAAAAACCAATTTTTACGAAATAAAAAAGATATGTACAAAATATTTGAAGATTTACCAGAATCATTAATTAACACTGTAGAAATATCTAAACGTTGTAATGTTTTTATTAAATTTAATAAATATTTTTTACCAATTTTTAATATTAAAAATATAACTCAATCTAAATATTTAAATATAAAAACTAAAAAAAAAATTGAAAAAAAAATTAAAAATATATTTTACGATTCTAAAATTAATATAATTAAAAGAAGTATATATTATAAACGTATAAATAAAGAATTAAAAATAATTAATAAAATTAAATTTTCTAATTATTTTTTAATTGTTGCTGAATTTATAAAATGGGCTAAAAAAAAAAAAATAACAGTCGGTCCTGGTAGAGGTTCTGGTACTAGTTCTTTAGTAGCATATTCTTTAAATATTATAGATATTGATCCTATTAAATATAATCTTATTTTTGAAAGGTTTTTAAATCCTGAAAGAATTAAAATGCCTGATTTTGATATTGATTTTTGTATTGAAAAAAGAGATATAGTTATTAAACATGTTAAAAAAATTTATGGTTATAATTCAGTATCACAAATTGTTACATTTGGTACTTTAACTGCAAGAGCTGCAATTAGGGATGTAGGTAGAATTTTAGGATATTCTTATAATTTTGTAGATAAAATTGCCAAATTAGTACCATTTGATTTTGGTGTTACTTTAAAAAAAACTTTTGATATTGAACCTCTTTTTTTAAAAGCATATCAAGAAAATGTTGAAGTTAAATCATTAATTGATATGGCTTTTAAATTAGAAGGTATTATAAGAAATATAGGTAAACATGCAGGTGGAATAGTAATTTCACCTAATAAAATTATACATTTTACACCATTATTTTTTGATTTAAATGGTAAAAATATTATTACACAATTTGATAAAGATGATATTGCAAAAATTGGTTTAATAAAATTTGATTTTTTAGGTTTAAAAACTTTATCTATTATAGATTTAACAATTAAAATGATAAATATAAATTTTAAAAAAAAAATTTCAATTTCAAATTTAAATTTTAACGATATTAAAGTTTTTAAATTACTTAAAAAAGCAAATACTACAGCAATTTTTCAACTTGAATCAAATGGTATGAAAGATTTAATTAGAAAAATTAAACCAAATTGTTTTAATGATATAGTTGCTTTAATAGCATTATTTAGACCAGGTCCTTTACAATCAGGTATGGTTAAAAATTATATTAATCGTAAAAATGGTAAAGAAAAAATTTCATATCCTGATATTAAATATCAACATAAATTTTTAAAACCTATTTTAAAATCTACATATGGTATTATATTATATCAAGAACAAGTAATAGAAATAGCAAAAATATTTTCTAATTACACTTTAGGATCTGCAGATATTTTATTACATGCTATGAGTAAAAAAAAACCAAAAGATATGATTAAAGAAAGAGATAATTTTAAAAATGGATCTGTAAGTAAAGGTATTAAAAAAGAATTATCAATTAAAATTTTTAATTTATTAAATAAATTTGTTGGTTATGGTTTTAATAAATCGCATTCTGTAGCATATTCTATAATTTCTTATCAAACATTATGGTTAAAAACATATTATCCAGTAGAATTTATGGCGTCTATAATGACAGCAGAAATGCAAAATACTCAAAAATTAATAAATTTATTAAATGAATGTAAAGAAATGAAAATAAATGTTTTACCACCTAATATTAATAAAAGTATATATAATTTCAATGTTGATAAAAATAAAAATATTATATGGGGTATGGGAGCAATTAAAGGAATAGGAGAATCTACAATTACACATATTATTAAAATAAGAAAAAAAAAAAAATTCGAAGATCTTTTTGATTTTTGTATGAGAATTAAAAAAAAAAAAATTAATCGTAGAATATTAGAAAAATTAATTTTTTCTGGTTCATTTGATTTTACTAAAAAAAATCGTTCTTCTCTTTATTATATATTAAATGATATAATAGAAATAACAGATCATTATTTAAAATACATTAAAATTGGTCAAATAAATATGTTTAATTTATTAAATAAATTACCTAATGAAATTATTAATAAATATAAAAAATTTATACCTTGGACAAGTCAATTAATATTAGAAAAAGAATATGATGCTTTAGGTTTATTTTTAACAAAACATCCAATTAATCAATATATAGAAGAAATTAAATATTATACTGGAGGTAGTTTTTTAAAAAATTTACATTTAACAAAAAAAAATGAAATTAAAATTATTTCAGGATTAGTAATATTTTATAAAATTATATGTTCTAAAAATGGTAAATATATTTGTATAATAATTTTAGATGATCAAACATGTAGAGTTGAAGTAATTTTATTTAATAATATATTTGAAAAATATAAAAATGTTATTAAAAAAAATAATATTTTAATTATTAGTGGTGAAATTTTTTTAGATAATTTTAAAAATACATATAAAATAAATGCATATGAAATTATTGATATTAATAATATAAGAAAAAAATATATTAACAGATTAATTATTTTTTTGAATATTTATAATATTAATAGTAAATTACTAAATTATTTGTATAAATTATTTAAAAATAATCAATTTGGAAATATTCCTATTTATTTTTATTATAAAAAAAAAAAAATTACTTTTAAATTAATTTGTAACAAATATTGGAATATTAAAATTAATAATTTATTATTAATTAAATTAAGAGAATATTTTGGTTATAATAATGTAAAATTATCTTTTTATTAATATTATTAATTTTATTTAAATTAATTTTAAAATACTTTTTAAAAATATTTTTATTTATTTGGTAAATTTTGTATGGAAAAACATATTAGAATTAAATTTAAATCTTATGATTTTAGAATAATAGAAAAATTAATATTAAATTTAATAAATATAATTTATAATACAAATACAAAAATTTATGGTCCTACTCCATTACCTACTAAAAAAGAACGTTTTACTATTCTTATATCGCCACATGTTGATAAAGATGCTAGGGATCAATATGAAATTTGTACTTATAAAAGAATAATAGAATTAATTATATTTGATTTTAAAACAATCGAAAATTTAATGAAAATTAAATTAATTCCAGGTATTAGTATTAAAATAAATATTTTAAATAAAATATAAGGATAAAATTATGATTGGATTAATTGGTAAAAAAATAGGTATGTCTAGAATATTTAAAGAAAATGGATTTTCAATACCTGTTAGTGTAATTAAAATTGAAACTAATTTTATTATTCAAATTAAAAATTTTAAAACAGATGGTTATAATGCAATTCAAATTACTACTGGTAAAAAAAAAAAATATAACAAATCTGAAAAAGGTCATTTTAATAAAAAAGGTATTAATCCAGGTATAGGTTTATGGGAGTTTAAAATAAATAAAAAAGAAAATTTTCATTTAATTAATAAAATTGATTTAAATTTATTAATTAATATTAAAAATATAGATATTACTGGTATTTCTAAAGGTAAAGGATTTGCAGGTACTATTAAAAGGTGGCATTTTAGTTCTCAAGATAATACTCATGGTAATTCATTATCACATAGAGCACCAGGATCAATTGGACAAAATCAAACACCAGGTAAAGTATTTAAAGGTAAAAAAATGTCAGGACATTTAGGTAATAAAAAAATAACAATACAAAATTTAAAAATTATTAAAATTGATATTAAAAAAAAATTATTATTTGTTAAAGGTTCAATACCAGGATCAAGTAATAATAATATTATTATTAAACCATCTATTAAAAAAAAGGAGATAATATGTTTTTAATACTAAATGATACTAAAAATAAAATTAATATATCTAAATCTATTTTTAATCAAAAATTTAATAAATCATTAGTTCATCAAGTAATTATATCTTTTTCTATTAATAAACGTTGTGGAAATAAAGCTCAAAAAAATAAATCAGAAGTTTCAGGTTCTAATAAAAAACCATGGCGTCAAAAAGGTACTGGTAGAGCAAGAGTAGGATTATTAAGAAATCCAATTTGGCGTTCTGGAGGTGTTACATTTGCGTCTAAACCTAAAAAATATAAAAATAAAATAAATAAAAAAATGTATAAAAGTGCTATTAAATGTATTTTTTCAGAATTAATTAAGCAAAAAAGATTAATTATTTTTAATAAATTTTCAATTAAATCACATAAAACTAATATATTATTAAATAAATTAAAATATATATCTGGAAAAAAAATTTTAATTATTACTAAAATAATAGATAAAAACTTATTTTTATCTTCTAGAAACGTTTATAATATTAAAGTAAATGATATTAAAAATATTAATTTATTAAATTTAATAAATGCTGATAAAGTAATAATTACTTTAGATGTTTTAAAACATTTTGAGAATATATATTATGATTGGAGATAAAGAAAAATTAATTAATATTATATATAAAATACATATATCTGAAAAAGTAAATAATATAATTAAAAAATATAATGCTGTTGTTTTAAAAGTTTTTAAAAAAGCAAATAAAACAAATATTAAAAAAGCTATACAACAAATTTTTGAAATTAAAGTAATATCGATTAAAACATTATTAATAAAAGGTAAAAAATTTAAAATTAATAGAAATAATTATAGTTATCATAAAAATTGGAAAAAAGCATATATTTTTTTTGAAAAAAAGAAAAAAAATTCAATTATTGATATATAATTTAAAGGAAATTTATGATAACAATTAAATATAAACCTACATCTCCAGGTATTAGACATGTTGTTAAAGTTATTAATAAAAATTTAAATAAATTTAAACCTCATAAATCTTTACTTAGAAAACTAAATAAAACTGGAGGTAGAAATAATACTGGTCATATTACAACTAAACATATAGGAGGTGGGAATAAAAAACATTATAGATTAATAGATTATAAGCGTAATATTAATTATATAATTGGTAAAGTTAAAAGTATAGAATATGATCCTAATAGATCTGCTAATATTGCACTTATTTTATATAAAAATGGAATTTATAAATATATTTTAGCACCTAAAGATATTAAAATAGGTGATAAAATTGAATCAGGAGAAAATGTTGATATTAAATTAGGAAATACTTTACCTATGTATAATATCCCTGTTGGTTCAATTATACATAATATTGAATTAAAACCTATGAAAGGTGGTCAATTAGCTAGATCTGCCGGATCTTATGCACAAATTATTGCAATAGAAGGAAAATATGTTACATTAAGATTGCGTTCAGGTGAAATTCGTAAAATTTTTTCAAAATGTTATGCTACTATAGGTTCAGTTGGATTTTCAGAACATATGCTTTCTTTATTAGGAAAAGCTGGTAAATCTAGATGGTTAGGTATAAGACCTACAGTAAGAGGTACAGCAATGAATCCAATAGATCATCCTCATGGTGGTGGTGAAGGACGTAATTTTGGTAAACATCCAGTTACTCCTTGGGGTATTCAAACTAAAGGTAAAAAAACTAGAAAAAATAAACGTACTAAAAAATTTATAATACGTTTTCGTAATAAAAATAAATAAAGGATTATTTTATGCCAAGATCTATTAAAAAAGGACCATTTATTGATAAACATTTATTTAATAAAATTGAAAAAATATTAATAACTAAAAAAAAAAAAAAAATAAAAACTTGGTCTCGTCGTTCTACTATTTTTCCTAATATGGTAGGTTTAAATATTGCTGTACATAATGGTAAAAAACATATTCCAATATTTATATCAGATGAAATGGTTGGACATAAATTAGGAGAATTTGTTATGACTCGTAATTTTAAAGGACATACTTCAGATAAAAAAATTAAAAATATTAAAAGTGAAAAAAAAAATGAAAAATAATATAATTGCTAAACATTGTTATGCTAATTCATCTGCTCAAAAATTACGTTTAATTTCTAATTTAATTAGAGGTTTAAAAGTATTAAAAGCTTTAGAAATTTTAAAATATAATTCTAAAAAAGCATCAAATTTAATTAAAAAAGTTTTAAATTCTGCTATTGCTAATTCAAAAAAAAAATTTAAAAATATTAATTCTCTTTATATTAAAAAAATTTATATAGATGAAGGTTCAAGAACTAAACGTATATTTCCTAGAGCTAAAGGTAAAACTGATTATATTTTAAAACGTACTAGTCATATTAATATAATGTTATCTATTAATTAAACATTAGGAGTTTTTATAATGGGTCAAAAAGTAAATCCATATGGTATTAGATTAGGAATAAATAAATTTTGGAATTCTATATGGTATGCTAATAAAAAAGAATATAGTAAAAATTTAAATGATGATTTTAAAATTAGAAATTTTTTAAATAAAAATTTAGAACAATTATTTATTTCTAAAATTACAATTGCTAGAAATATTAAAAATACTATAATAAATATTTATACTTCTAAACCTAATAATATTATAATTAATAAAAATTATAATATTAAAATATTATGTAAGAAAATAAAAAAATTTACAAATATATCTGCAACAATAAATATGTTTGAAGTTAAAATACCAGAGATAAATGCTAAATTAATAGCAAATAATATTAAATTTCAATTAGAAAAACGAATTATATTTAGACGAATTATAAAAACAACAATACAAAATGCTATTAAAAACGGAGCACAAGGTATTAAAATTGAATTAAATGGTAGAATTGGTGGTGTTGAAATTGCTAGAACTGAATGGAATAGAGAAGGTAGAGTACCATTACATACTTTAAGGGCTAATATTGATTATAATACGTCTACAGCAAATACTACTTATGGAATTATAGGAATTAAAATTTGGGTTTTTAAAGGTGAAATATTAAATAATAAAAATTTCATAAAACAAAAAATATTTAAACTTCTTGATTATAATATTAAATAAAATAAATTTAATATGGATATTTTAAAATGTTACAACCTAAAAAAACCAAATTTAGAAAAATACAAAAAGGACGTAATAGAGGAATAGTAAATAATAATATTAAATTTGGAATTTTTGGTTTAAAATCTATTGAACATGGAAGATTAACTTCTAAACAAATTGAATCTGCACGTAGATCAATAAAGCGTATAATTAGAAAACAAGGTAAAGTTTGGATTTGTATATTTCCTGATAAACCTATAACTAAAAAACCTTTAGAAGTAAGAATGGGTAAAGGAAAAGGAAATGTAGAATTTTGGGTTTCTTTAATTAAACCTGGTACAATTTTATATGAAATTAATGTAATATCAGAAAAAATAGCTCGTGAAGCATTTAAACAAGCTTCAAATAAATTACCTATTAAAACTATATTTTTAAAAAAAAGAGAAATTTATGAAATTAAAAAATATTAAAAAAAAAAATATAAATGAATTATATGGAATATTATATATTTTATTATATGAAAAATTTAATTTACGTATAAAATTAAGTAATAAAAAGTTAAAACATACTCATTTATTAAAAGAAAATCGTCGAGATATTGCTCGTATTAAAACTTTAATTATTAATAAAAGAGTTAACAAATGAAAAAAAATAGAATTTTAAAAGGTTGTGTAATTAGTAATAAAATGAAAAAATCTGTTGTTGTTATTATTAAACGTAAAATTAAACATTCTGTTTATAAAAAATATATTACATTAACTTCTAAATTTTATGTTCATGATGAAAATAATAAATGTAATATTGGAGATATTATAACATTTAAAGAAACTAATCCAATATCTAAAACTAAATTTTGGATTTTAATTAAAATTATTAAAAAAAAAATTTATTAAAAAATTTGTTAATTTTATTTAATTTATTTGGAAATTAAATGATACAAGAACAGACTGTATTAAATGTTGCTGATAATTCAGGTGCACGTAAAGTTATGTGTATTAAAGTTTTAGGTGGTTCTCGTAAACGTTATGCAAATATTGGAGATATAATTAAAATTTCAATTAAAGAAATAATATCCAATAATAAAGTTAAAAAAGGTGAAGTTTTAAAAGCTGTTATTGTAAGAACAAAAAAAGGTGTACGTCGTGTTGATGGATCAATTATACGTTTTGATAATAATGCATGTGTAATTTTAAATAATACAACATTACAACCTATAGGTACTAGAATTTTTGGACCTGTAACTAGAGAATTACGTAATGAAAAATTTATGAAAATTATTTCTTTAGCTCCAGAGGTAATTTAAAATGATAAATAAAATTAAAAAAAATGATAAAGTCATTATAATTTCAGGTAAAAATAAAGGTAAAATAGGTAAGGTTTATAAAATTATATCTAAAAGTAAAGTTTTTATAAAAGGTTTAAATTTATTTAAAAAACATCAAAAACCTATACCATCAATTAATCAAATAGGAGGTATTTTTAAAAAAGAAAATTATATTCATATATCTAATATAATTAAATTTGATAAATATCATAATAAATTAAATAAAAAAAAATTAACTTTAAATAAAAAATATTAAATAACATTTAAATTATTAAATAGTTTTAAGGAAAAAATGAAAAACTTACATTATTATTATAAAAATAAAGTTGTTTTTGCTTTATTTAAAAAATTTAAATATAAATCTTTAATGCAAGTACCTAAAATTATTAAAATTGTGTTAAATGTTGGTTTAGGTAATTTAGCATTTAATAAAAAAAAATTAAATATTATAATTAATAATTTAGCATCTATTTCTGGACAGAAACCTATAATAACTAAATCAAAAAAATCAATTGCTAGTTTTAAAATTAGACAAAATAATCCAATTGGATGTAAAGTTACATTAAGAAATAAAAAAATGTGGAATTTTTTTAAAAAATTGATTTTTATTGCTATCCCAAGAATTCGTGATTTTCGTGGTTTATCATTAAATTCATTTGATGGTTATGGAAATTATAATATTGGTATTAAAGAACAAATTATTTTTCCTGAAATTGATTTTGAACAAATTGATCATATAAAAGGATTAAATATAACAATTGTTACTAATTCTTTATTTGATAATCAAGTATATAATTTATTGTCTTATTTTAATTTTCCTTTTAAAAAAATTGGTAATAAATATGGCTAAAAAATCAATTAAAATTAGAGAAATTAAAAAAATAAAATTAATAAATAAATTTTTTTTAAAAAGAATTAAAATTAAAAAACAAATTAATAAAACTCATTTTTCTTTTAATGAAAAATTAAACTATATTTTTAAATTGCAATCTTTACCTAGAAATTCAAGTTTTACAAGATATCATAATCGTTGTATTAGAACAGGAAGAGCTCATGGTTATATTAATAAATTTGGTTTAAGTCGTATAAAATTTAGAGAATCTGCTATGTTAGGTGAAATTCCAGGTTTAAAAAAAGCGAGTTGGTGATTTTATTTAAATTTAAAATATTATGGAGAAATTTATGAGTTTACAAGATCCAATTTCTAATATGTTAACTTATATTAGAAATAGTCAAATTATTAAAAAAAAAAAAATAACAATACCATTTTCAAATATTAAAAAAGAAATTGCTAAAATTTTAAAACAAGAAGGTTATATAAAAAATTACAAAATTAAAATTAAAAATTTTAAAAAAATAGAATTAATATTAAAATACTTTAAAAATAAACCTGTTATTGAAAATATTACAAGAATAAGTAAACCTAGTTTACGTATATATAAAAAAAAAAAACATATACCAGTTGTTATGAATTATTTAGGGATAGCTA
This sequence comes from Candidatus Psyllophila symbiotica, assembly GCA_030849405.1. Lineage (GTDB taxonomy): Bacteria > Pseudomonadota > Gammaproteobacteria > Enterobacterales > Enterobacteriaceae_A. The sequence goes on from CP116499.1 coordinate 123,048, forward strand.
TAATATCTACTTCAAAAGGTATAATGACTGATAGTTTAGCTAGAAAATTTGGATTAGGTGGTGAAATTATTTGTTATGTTTATTAAAGGAAATTAAATGTCTCGTATTGCTAAAAAACCTATTTTAATACCTAAAAATGTTAAAATAAATATATTTAAAAATATTATTAATATTAATGGTAAAAATGGAACATTAAAGTATATTATTCATAAAAATGTAATTATTAAAAAAGAAAAAAATTTTATTTTATTTTATTCATATATAAATAATAAATATTCATGGTCTCTTGCTGGTACTACAAGATCTATTATTAATTCAATGATAATTGGTGTAAATATTGGTTTTAAAAAAAAATTAAAATTAGTTGGTGTAGGTTATAAAGTTGATATTAAAAAAAATATTTTAATATTATCTTTAGGATTTTCACATTTTAAAAAATATATTTTACCTAATGGTGTTAATGCAATTTGTTTAAATAAAAATGAAATTTTATTAAATAGTACTGATAAACAATTAATTGGTAGAGTTGCTGCTGAAATTAGATTGTTTCATGTACCTGATCCATATAAGGGTAAAGGAATACGTTATGAAAATGAAATTATTAAATTAAAAGAAACTAAAAAAAAATAAGAGTTTATAATGTTTAAAAAAAAACAACGTTTAAAAAGAATAAAATTTTTACGTATTAAAATTAAAAAAATAAAAGTTATTAGATTAGTAATATATCGTACTTTATTAAATATATATGCACAAATAATTTTTAATAATAATACATTATTTTCTATTTCTACATTAAATAAAAAATTTATTAATATTTATAATTATTCAGGTAATAAATATGCAGCTTCAATAATTGGAAATATTATAGGTAAATTTTGTATTAATAAAGGTATAAAAAAAGTAATATTTGATAGATCTGGTTATAAATATCATGGTAGAATTAAAGCATTAGCTGAATCAGCTCGTGAAACTGGTTTAATTTTTTAAGGATTTAATCATTGTATATTAAAAAAACTATTGAATTTCAAGAAAAATTAATAAATATTAATAGAGTTTCAAAAACTGTAAAAGGTGGTAGAATTTTTAGTTTTACTGCTTTAACTGTTATAGGAAATGGAAAAGGTAAATTAGGATTTGGATATGGTAAATCTAAAGAAGTTCCTTTAGCTATTAAAAAATCAATTGAGAAAGCTAAACGTAATATTATTAATATTTCATTAAAAAAAAAAACCTTATATCATTCTATTAAAAATAAATATAAAAGATCATTTGTATTTATGAAACCAGCTTCAGATGGTACTGGTATTATTGCAGGAGGTGCTATGAGATCAGTATTTGAAGTTGTTGGTATACATAATGTTTTAGCTAAAACTTATAATTCAACTAATCCTATAAATATAGTTAAAGCTACTATTAAAGCATTATCAAATATAAATACATTAAAAGATATTTCAGATAAAAGAGGTAAAACAACTTTAGATATTTGGAGAAATTAAAATGTATAAAATTCTTAAAATTAAACAAATTAGAAGTTCTATAGGAATTAAACCAAAACATAAAATTATTTTAAAAAATTTAGGTTTAGGTAAAATTAATAAAATTATTAAAATTAAAAAAACTAAATCTACATATGGAATGATTAAAATTATTTATTATATGATTAATATTCAGGATTAAAATTATGTATTTAAATAATTTAAATTCAACTAATAAATGTAAATTCTATAAAAAACGTTTAGGTAGAGGAATAGGTTCTGGTTTAGGAAAAACGTGTGGTAGAGGACATAAAGGACAAAAAAGTCGTTCTGGTAATAATATTAAAAGAGGATTTGAAGGTGGTCAAACGCCATTATATAAACGTATACCTAAATTTGGTTTTATATCTAAAAAAAAAAAATATAAAAAAGAAATACGTTTATATGAATTAAATAAAATTAAAGAAAATTATATTAATTTAAATATTTTAAAGAAATATAGATTTATTAAACAAAAAAAAAAATTTATTAAAATTATATTAACTGGTGTACTTAATAAAAATATTAATATTATAAATTTTTTAATTACTAAAGGTGTTAAGTTTTTAATTAAAAAAAAAAAAAATAAGGATAAAATATATGAAACAAATATTTAATAATTATAAAAATAGTTTTTATTATTTAAAATATAAAATATTGTTTCTTATTTGTGTTTTAATTATATTTAGAATAGGATCTTTTATACCTATATTAGGAATTGATTTTAATATTTTAAATAATTTTTTTATTAAAAATAATAATAATATTACTGAAATGTTAAATATTTTTTCAGGAGGTGGTTTAAGTCGTATTTCAATATTTTCATTAGGTTTAATTCCTTACATATCTGCTTCTATTATTATTCAAATAATTAATTTTATTTATCCAAAATTAATTAAAAATAATAAAGAAATAAATAATAATACAAATAAAATTATTAAATATACTACATTTTTATTTTCAATATTTCAATCTATTATTATTTTAATTAATTTTAATAAAATATTTCAATTTAATAATTTAATTATAAATTATAATAAATTATTTTATTTAATTTTTATTATTAATTTAATAACTGGTTCAATGATATTAATGTGGTTAGGTGAAAAAATTACCGAAAAGGGTTTTTGTAATGGTATTTCAATAATTATGTGTATTGGTATATTAATTAATTTTCCATTATATATAAATAATATTTTATTAAATAAAGAAATTTATAATTTTATTTTTCTTAAAATAATTTTATTTTTATTATTATTATTTTTAATTATTTTTTTTATTGTTTTTATTGAATGTTCACAAAGAAAAATTTTTTTAAACCATCAACAAAAAAAAAATAAATTTAAATTTTATTCTACACAAAATATTTATTTACCTATTAAAATAAATATATCTGGTGTAATTCCTGTAATTTTTTCTTCTAGTGTTGTTCTTTTTATTACAAATATAATATCTTTAATAATTAAAATATTTGATAAATATACAATAATTAAAAAAATTATTTTATGTTTACAACCTGGAAATATTATTTATATTATTTTATATATTAATTTTATTATTTTATTTAGTTTTTTTGGTTTAAATTTATTTTTTAATTCTAAAGAAACTGCAGATAATTTAAAAAAAACAAATACATTTATATATGGTATAAGACCTGGAAATAAAACAAAAGAATATATTAATAGTGTTGTTATACGTTTAAATAATTTAGGTATAATATATATATTATTTATTTGTTTAATACCAGAAATATTTAATAAAATAATTGGAAGTCCATATTATTTATGTGGAACTTCAATATTAATTGTTACTTTAGTTATAATAGAATTTATATCACAAATACAAACATTATTAATTGAAAAACAATATAATTCAATATTTAAAAAAAATAATTTTTAATTATAAATTAATAATTTTTAGATTAAGATGATTATGAAAGTTAAAACTGCAATTAAAAAAATTTGTAGAAATTGTAAAATTATTAAAAGAAATAGAATAATTCGTATTGTATGTAGTTTTTCATTAAAACATAAACAAAGACAAGGTTAATTATTAAAATTATTTTTAAAATTTATTTATTTTTAAAGGAAAAATAATGCGTATATCAGGAGTTAATATTTCAGAAAACAAGAATATATTAATAGCATTAACTAAAATTTATGGTATAGGTAAATCTAGAGCTAAAAATATATGTTTAGCAGCTAATATTAATCAAAATATTAAAATAAAATATTTAAAAAATAAACAAATTGATTTTATTAGAGAATATATATCAAAATTTATTTTAGAAGGTGATTTACGTAGAGAAATTAAATTAAATATTAAAAGATTAATTGATATAAATTGTTATAGGGGTATAAGACATAAAAAAAAATTACCTGTTAGAGGTCAAAGAACTAAAACTAATGCAAGAACTTCTAAAGGTCCAAGAAAATTAATTAAAAAATAATTGGAGAAAAAATGAATAAAAACATTATTAAAAAAAAAAAAATTATTAAAAAAAAAATTAATAATAAAATTAAAAATAATAAAAATATTAAAATTATTAAAAAAAAAAATATTAAAAAAAATATTTTAGATGGTATAGTTCATATAAATGCTACATTTAATAATACTATAATTTCTATTTCAGATATTAAAGGAAATATTTTAATATCAACAAGTTCTGGTGCAGTAGGATTTAAAGGTACAAAAAAATCAACACCATTTTCAGCACAAATAGCTGCTGAAAAAATAGCTATTTTTGCTAAAAAATTTGGAATTAAAAATTTAGAATTTAAAATAAAAGGTCCTGGACCTGGTAGAGAATCAGCTATTAGATCTTTTAATAATTTAGGTTTTAATATAATAAGTATTATAGATGTTACTCCTATTCCACATAATGGTTGTAGACCTCCTAAAAAAAGACGTGTTTAAATTTTTAAAATTTAAGGATATAATATGGCTAAATTTTTAGGTCCAAAATTAAAATTAAGTAGACGTGAAAATTTTGATTTATATTTAAAATCTGGAATTAAAGATATTAATTTGAAATGTAATATTAAAAAATTACCTGGACAAGTTAATTTAAACAAAATACGTTTATCTGATTATGCTTTGCAATTACGTGAAAAACAAAAAGTACGTCGTATTTATGGTATTTTAGAAAAACAATTTAAAAATTATTATAAAAAAGCAAATCGTTTAAAAGGTAGTACTAGTATTAATTTATTACAATTACTTGAACTTAGATTAGATAATATTATCTATCGTATGGGATTTAGTTCTACTCGTTCTGAAGCTAAACAACTTATTAGTCATAAATTAATTTTAATAAATAATAAAATTGTTAATATTCCATCATATAAAGTTTTATTAAATGATATTATAAAAGTAAATAATAAATTTATAAATCATAATATTATAAATTTTGCTATTAAAATGTTTAAAAAAAGAGATAAACCTAATTGGTTAAATGTTGATCATAATATTTTACAAGGTTATTTATTAAGATTACCTAAAAGATCAGATATATATTTTAATATTAATGAACAATTAATAATAGAATTATATTCTAAATAAATAACTTAAAATTAATTATTAATATTCATCTTTTCATTTATAACTTTTCTATTGTGTTTTTTTTTTTTTAATATATAATTAATTTAATTATAAAATTTATAATTTTTTATAATTTTATAAATTTAATAACCTTATATAAGAGTAATTTATGAAAAAAAAAATTTTCTCATTTTTTTATATAAAAATATTAAAACCTAAAATAAAAAAAATTGAGCAATTAAATTCTATTTGTAGTAAAATAGTTTTAGAACCACTTGAAAAAGGATTTGGACAAACATTCGGTAATTCAATAAGACGTGTTTTACTTTCTTTAATACCTGGGTGTGCAGTAACTGAAATTAAAATTAATGGTATATTACATGAATATAGTACTATAAAAGGTATAAAAGAAAGTGTATTAGAATTAATATTAAATTTAAAACCTTTATCTATAAATATAATAAATAGTAATACAGCTTATGTAAAAATTAAAAAAAATGGATATTGTAATTTAACTGGATACGATATTATGAAAAATAACAAAAATGTTAAAATTTTTAATCCAAATCATATTATATGTCATTTAACACATTGTAAATCAAAAATAGAAATTACTATGAAAATTGAAAGAGGTAGAGGTTATTTTCCAGCATTTTTAAGAAAAGATAAAAAAGAAATAGGTAAAATTATATTAGATGCTTATTTTAATCCAGTAAAATATGTTTCATATAATGTTAAACCTACAGTTTTTGAAAATAGAGAAAATTTAGATAGTTTAACTATTATAATAGAAACTAATGGATCAATTAAACCAGAAGTAGCATTTAGAACTTCATCAACAATTTTAGCAGAACAATTTTCAGTTTTTATGGATCCAAATAATATTACTAAATCTGAAATAAAATTTGAAAAACCAAAAATAAATCCTATATTATTAAGACATGTTGAAGAATTAGAATTAACTGTTCGTTCATCTAATTGTTTAAAATCAGAAGCTATACATTATATTGGTGATTTAGTACAATGTACTGAAGTAGAACTTTTAAAAACTCCAAATTTAGGAAAAAAATCTCTTTCTGAAATTAAAGAAATATTAAATTCACATGGTTTATCTTTAGGTATGAGAATAGAAAATTGGCCGCCTTCAAAAAAATATGGAATTAAAAAAAAAAAATAATAATTATAATTTTAAAAAGGTTAAATTATGAGGCATAAAAAAAGTGGTAAATTATTAAATAGAAATAGTAGTCATCGTAAATTAATGTTTCGTAATATGATTTGTTCATTAATAAATCATGAAATTATTAAAACAACTTTAGTAAAAGCAAAAGAATTAAAACGTTTTATTGAACCTATAATTACAATTTCAAAAAAAGATATAATAAAAAATAGACGTTTAGTTTTTATGAAAATTAGAAATAATAAAATTATAAACAAATTATTTACTAAAATTGCTCCAATTTATTTAAAAAGACACGGTGGTTATACTAGAATATTAAAATGTGGTTTTAGAAAAGGAGATAATGCATTAATGGCATATATAGAATTAGTTGATAGAAATAAAAATTATTAATTTATAAATATTAATATTTTTAATAAATATAATAAATATTTTAACATTTTATTTTATTTATAATATAATTAAAATATTATTTTTTGTCCCCTAGGGGGTTTGAACCCCTGTTGCCGCCGTGAAAGGGCAGTGTCCTAACCTCTAGACGAAGGGGACATTAAAATAAATATATTTTATATTTTAAAAATTAAGTTTTAAATTTTATTAGTTTTGATATTTAATAATTTAAATATTTTATTTTAATAAAATTTAAAATATTTATAATAATTTATTAATTTTAAAAAATGAAAACTAATATACATCCAAAATATAAAAAAATTAATTTTACTTGTTCTTGTGGAAATGTAATTGAAGTTTTTTCTATTATATGTAAAAATAAAAAATTAGATATTTGTAATAATTGTCACCCTTTTTATACTGGTGAACAAAGAGAAGATATATCTGGAGGAAGAATTAGTATATTTAACAAACGTTTTAAAACATAAATAATTAAATTTTTAAACTCATGTAAGGTATAAATACCTTACATGAATTTAAAAAAATTATAAAATAAATTTATTTAAATCTTCTTCTAAAATTATTTTATTTAACTTTTTTTTAACATAATTACTATTTATAATTATTTTCATTCCTTTCATTTTATCTGCATTATAAGATATTTCTTCTAATAAAATTTCTAATACAGTATGTAATCTTCTAGCTCCTATATTTTCTATTTTTTTATTAAATAAAAATGCAAATTTAGCTATATTATAAATACTAGATTTTGTAAATTCTATTATTAAACCTTCTGTTAATATTAATTTTTTATATTGTTTTATTAATGAAAATTTTGGTTCAATTAAAATTTTTATTAAATTTTTAATACTTAATGGTTTTAATTTAATTTGTATTGGAAAACGACCTTGTAATTCTGGCATTAAATCAGATGGTTTAGAAGAATGAAAAGCTCCTGCTGCAATAAATAATATATGATCTGTTTTAATTTCACCATATTTTGTTAAAATAGTACATCCTTCAATTAATGGTAATAAATCTCTTTGTACACCTTCTTTTGAAATATCAGAATAATTATTATTATTTTTATTTTTACAAATTTTATCTATTTCATCAATAAAAACTACGCTATTTTGCTCAATATTATTTAAAATTTTTTTAATATAATTATTATTATATAATTTTAATATTTCTTCTTCTTTAATAATATTTAAAGCATCTTTAATTTTAATTTTATTTTTTTTAAAATTATTTTTATTATTTAAAAAAGATGAAATTTGATTTGATATTTCAATATAATCTATAATTTTAGATTCAGATTGATTAAATAAAAAATTATTTTTTATTTTTTTATTATCTAAATTACCATTTTTTAAATTTTGAATTAAAATTTTATAAATTAAATATATATTTTTAATTTTTTTTTTTTTAATAATTTCTCTAATTAAAATTTTTATTATTTTTTTTTCTGATTTTTTTTTAATTTTTTTTTTTTTTTTAATTTTAATTTTATTTTTCATAATATTAAAAGTAGATTCTACTAAATCATGAATAATTGAATCTACTTCTTTACCTACATAACCAATTTCTGTAAATTTTGTTGCTTCTACTTTAATAAAAGGAGAATTAGATATTTGAGATAATCTTCTTGCTATTTCTGTTTTACCAACTCCTGTAGGTCCAATCATTAATATATTTTTAGGTTTTATTTCTTTTATTAAGGATTTATTAAGATTTAATCTACGCCAACGATTACGTAAAGCAATAGCTATTGTTTTTTTTGCTTGATCTTGACCAATTATATATAAATTTAATTTTGAAACAATTTTATTTGGTTTTATTTTAAACATATTTTTCCTTTTAATTTAATTCTTTTATTATTATATTATTATTTGTATAAATACAAATTTCACTAGCAATTATTAAAGATTTTTTAACAATTAGTTTAGCATTTAATTTAGTATTTTCAATTAACACACGAGCTGCAGCTAAAGCATATGAACCTCCTGAACCAATAGCTATTAAATCATTTTCAGGTTTAATAACATCACCACAACCAGTTATAATTAATGAATTTTTTTTATCTACTACTGCTAAAAAAGTTTCTAATCTTTTCAAAAATTTGTCATTTCTCCAATCTTTAGCAAGATCAACAGCTGATTTTAATAATTTACCATCATTAATTTCTAATTTTTTTTCAAAAAGTTCAAAAAGTGTAAATGAATCTGATATATTACCTGCAAAACCAGCAATAACTTTATTGTTATACATATATTTTACTTTTTTAGAATTTGATTTTATAATTGTATTTCCTAAAGTTGCTTGTCCATCTCCACCCATTGCTATTTTACCATTTCTACGCACACTTAATATAGTTGTCATTAAAATTCCTTAATTAATTTTTTAAAATATTATATTTTAATTTTATTTAATTATTAATATATTTGAAATTTTTATTAATATTTTTTTTATTTTATTTAATAAAGTTAAACGATTAATACAAATTTTTTTATTTTTAGTTATTATAATATTATTAATAAAAAATTTATTAATAATAGTATTTATTTTTATGAATTCAATTAAAATTTTAATATATTTTTTTTTAAAAATTAATTTTTTAATTTTTTTTTTTAAATTTAATATTGCATATGTTAATTTAATTTCATAATTTTCTTTTAATAAAAAAAATTTAATTTTTTTATAAAATAATTTATTTGATTTATTTAAAATATTTATAATTCTTTTATTTGAATTAATTAAATTATTAAATTTTTTTAAATTATTAAAATATTTAATTGATTTTAAAATTTTATAAAAATTTAAAATATTTAAAAATTTTTTTTTTTTAATAGATTTTATTATTTCTTCTGAATATCCTTTTTTAATACATAAAAAATAAAATCTTTTATAAATAAAATTAATAATATCATTTATTATATTATTATTTATAATTTTATTTCCATATAATAAAATATTTTTAATAATTATATTTTTTAAATTTAATTTAATTTTTTTTTTAATTATTATATTTAATATTAATAATGTATTTCTTCTTATTTCAAAAGGATCTTTTTTATTTTTAAGAATATTATTTAAACTAAAAAAACTTATTAAAAAATCTATTTTATCAATAATAAATAACAATGAAGATATTTTTTTTTTAATAATATTATTTTTATTTAAATTTATTGAAATTATTTCTGATTCTTTATAGTAATGTGAAAAATACATACCCATTATTCCATGTAAATTTGGAAATTCATATACTATACTTTTAAATAAATCACATTTTATAAGTAAATTAGAACGAATAATATAATTTATATTAATTTTATTTATATTTGATAATATAATTGATATTATTTGAATTCTTAAAATTTTTTCATATAATGTACCCAAATTTTTTTTTAAAATTATTTTTTTAAATTTTTTAAAATTTTTTTCTAATGGTGTTTTATAATCTTTTTTTAAAAAATAATTAATATCTTTTAAACGATAATTTAATAATTTTATATTATCATTAATAATAATTTTTGAATTAATTGATTTAATATTTAAAATTAAAATAAATTTATTAATAATTTTTTTTTGGTAATTATAAATTGGTAATATTTTTTGATAAATTTTAATAATATAAATTAATAATTCTATAGGATAATTTAGATATTTTTTTTTAAAATTACCTATTAAAATAACTGGCCATTCTACTAATGATGTTAATTCATTTAATATTATTTTATCAAAATCTATAATATAAATATTTTTATTTATTTTAGAAATAGATTTTTTAATAATTAAAAATTTGCGAATTTTATAATTTGCTATAACTCTACATTTTATATATAAAATATTTGGATAATCATTAGCATTTTTAATTATTATTTTTTTTTTTCCTATAAATTTATGACCATATAAAATTCTACTTGATTTAACTCCAAAAATATAACTATTTATTAATTTATTATTTAATAAAATTATAATATTTCTAATAGGTCTAATAAAAAAAATTTTTTTATTATTCCATCTCATTTTTTTAAAATTATCAAATTTATTTAATGAATAATTAATTGTTTGAATTATTTTTTTTTTAAATATTTTATATTTTATAATTTTTTTTTCTAATTCTTTTAAATTATATATTTTTATTCCCAAACGACGTGTTGTAGCAAAACAACAAATTTTAAAATAATTAATATTATATTTATTTAATTTAATAATAAAATTATTAAAAAATAATTTTAAAATTAAATTAAGATTTTTATGAGGTAAATCTTCAATTCCAATTTCTAATAATAAATTTATATTTATCATTTTTTATATTTTAAATTAAATCAAAATTATTAATTATTTTAAATATAAATTAATATATATTTTAGCAACAGTTTTACTTAAAGATCTAATATTAAGAATATATCTTTGTCTTTCAATTAGTGATATAGCTTGTCTTGAATCCAAAATATTAAATAAATGAATAATTTTTAAAATATATTCATATGCTGGTATAGGTAACGGAGTTTTTAAATTAAGTAATTTAATAATTTCTAATTTATATTCATTAATACATTTAATAATAAAATTAATATTAGCATATTTAAAATTATATTTAGAATATTCAATTTCATTATTGTAAAACATATCACCATATGTTATTGTCATAAATTTATTATTTCCCCAAATAACATCATATATATTATTTTTGTTTTGTATATACATTGCTATTCTTTCTAAACCATATGTTATTTCAATAGTAATAGGATAACATTCTATTCCACCCATTTGTTGAAAATAAGTTATTTGAGTTATTTCTATACCATTTAACCATACTTCCCAACCTAAACCAGATGCTCCTAAAGTTGGATTTTCCCAATTATCTTCAATAAAACGAATATCATAAATTTTTGTATTTAAACCTAAAATATTTAAAGATTGTAAATATAAATTTTGTATATTATTTGGTGATGGTTTCATAATAACTTGTAATTGATAATATCTTTGTAAACGATAAGCATTTTTACTATAACGACCATCAGAAGGTCTTCTTGAAGGTTGTACATAAACAGCTGAAATAGGTTTAGTTCCAAGAGCATTAAAAAAAGTAATTGGATGTGTTGTAGCTGCACCAACTTCTAATTCTAATGGTTGAATTATAATACATCCTTTTTTATACCAATATTGTTTTAATTTAAATATTATTTTTTGAAATGTATTTATTTTTTTATCCTTATTATTTAAATTTATATTTTAATAAAATTTATAATAATTTAAATTTAATAATTTATTAATAATTTTTTATATAAACACTTTGAAAAAAAACAAACATATTACAGTATTATTAAATGAATCAATTAAAAGTTTAAAAATTAAAAAAAATGGAATTTATATTGATGCAACATTTGGAAATGGAGGACATACTAAATTAATTTTATCTAAATTAAGTAAAAAAGGTAAATTATTTTCAATAGATAAAGATCCAAAAACTATAAAAATAGCACAAAAAATAAAAGATAATCGTTTTAAAATTTTAAATATTAATTTTTCTGATTTATTTAAACTTAATTTAAATAAACAAATCAATGGTATATTATTTGATTTAGGTTTATCTTCTATACAATTAGATAATCCTAAAAGAGGTTTTTCTTTTATTAATGATGGTATTTTAGATATGCGTATAAATCAAACAAAAGGTAAAAATGCTATTGATTGGATTAAAAATTCAAATATTAAAAAATTATATTTTGTATTCAAAAAATTTGGAGAAGATCGTTTTGCTAAACGTATAGCTATTGCAATTTATAAGTATAGTAAAATAAAAACAATAATTAGTACTAAAGAATTATCTAATTTAATAAAATTAAATTATAATAAATTTTATAATAATAAAATTCACCCAGCTACTCAATATTTTAGAGCAATAAGAATCGTTATTAATAATGAAATACAAGAAATTAAATTAGGATTAAAATATGCTTTAAAATTATTATCAAAAAAAGGAAGATTATCTATTATTAGTTTTCATTCTTTAGAAGATAAAATAATTAAAAATTTTATAAATATTAAAAATTTTAATAAATTAAAATTTTTATATAAAATTAAACCTTCATTTTATGAAATTAAAAAAAATTATCGTTCTAGAAGTGCAATTTTAAGAATATCAGAAAAAATATAAATAATAATTTATTATTAATTATTTTATAATTTAAAAAAATGATATATAATTTAATTAAAATATTATTAAATAAAAAAAAAAAATTTTTAATAAAAAAAATTAAAATTATTAAAAAAATAAATGATTTAGAACAATATATTGAAAAATTATCTAATAAACAAATTAAAAAATATACTAATAAATTTAAAAAAAGAATTAAAAATGGTGAAATTTTAAAAAATATTTTACCTGAAGCATTTGCTATTGTAAGAGAAGTAAGTAAAAGAATATATAATATGAGGCATTTTAATGTTCAATTATTAGGTGGAATTATACTTAATGAAAAATGTATTGCTGAAATGAAAACTGGAGAAGGAAAAACTTTAACATCAACTTTACCTATTTATTTGAACGCTTTAAAAGAAAAAGGTGTTCATGTAATAACTGTAAATGATTATTTAGCAAAACGTGATGCTAAAAATAATAAATTATTATTTGAATTTTTGAATTTAAAAATTGGTATTAATTTAAATGGTATGACAATAAATGAAAAAAAAAAAGCATATCAATCTGATATTACTTATGGCACTAGTAATGAATTTTGTTTTGATTATTTAAAAGATAATATGATATTTAAAAAAGAAAATAAAATTCAAAAAAAATTATATTATGCTTTAATAGATGAAGTTGATTCTATATTAATAGATGAATCAACAACTCCTTTAGTAATATCTTCTAATTATAAAAAAAATTCTGATATATATTTTAAAATTAATAAAATTATATTAATATTAATAAAAAAAATAAAAAATATTTCCAAAGAAAAAATTTATAAAATTAATTATAAAAGTAAACAAATATATTTAACAGAAAATGGTTTAGAATTAATTGAAAAAATATTAATTTCACAAAATATAATTAAAAAAAATGAATCACTTTATTCTTATAAAAATATTTATTTAATATATCATATTAATAATGCATTAAATGCTCATTTTTTATTTAATAAAAATATAGATTATATATTAAAAAAAAATAAAATTAAAATAATTGATGAATATACTGGTAGAATTAAAAATAATAGAAAATGGTCAAATGGTTTACATCAAGCAATTGAAGCCAAAGAAAATATTTTTATAAACTCTGAAAATCAAACTTTATCACTTATTACTTTTCAAAAATATTTCCTTTTATATAAAAAAATATCAGGAATGACTGGAACAGCATATACAGAATATAATGAATTTAAAGAAATATATAATTTAAAAACTATTAAGATACCTCCAAATTGTAAAAATATAAGAAAAGATAAATCAGATAAAATTTATATTACAAAAAAAGAAAAATTAAAAGCTATTATTAAAAAAGTTAAAAAACATACTTTAAATAAACAACCTTTATTAATAGGAACTATTACAATTGAACAATCTGAAAATTTATCTAAAAAACTTAAAGAATTAAATATAAAACACCAAGTTTTAAACGCTCATTTTCATAATATAGAATCTGATATTATAGCTAAAGCAGGAAAATTAGGATCTATTACTATTGCAACTAATATGGCTGGAAGAGGTACTGATATTATTTTAGGAGGAAATTTAAAAATTAAAAATAATAATTTAAATATTAAAAATAAATTTAAAAATTTAATAAAACAAAAAAAATGGAAAAAAAAACATGATATTATATCTAAAATGGGAGGTTTATATATTATAGGTACAGAAAGATATGAATCAAGACGTATTGATAATCAATTAATAGGAAGATCTGGAAGACAAGGTGATCCAGGTACAACAAGATTTTATTTATCTTTTGAAGATACAATAATTAATTTTATAAATAAATATAAAATTTCTAATTTAATATATAAAATTGGTTTTAAAAAAAATCAATTAATTAAACATAATTTAATAAATAAATTAATTAGGAAAATACAAAAAAAAATAGAGGTTAGAAATTTTAAAATTAGACAAGAATTATTAAAATATGATAATATAAATAATAATCAAAGAAAAATTTTTTATAATAAAAGAAATAAAATATTAAATAGTTATAAAATTAATAAAATAATTTGTAATATTAGAAAATATGTTATTAATAATATAATTAATCAATATATTAATATAAAATTTTTAATTAAAAAAATTAATTATATAGATTTAAATATTTTTATTAAAAAAAACCTTTGGTTAAATTTTAATATAATAAAATTATTTTATAAAATAAAAAAAAAAACAATTTTAATTAAATATATTTTAACAATGTTAAAAATTAATTATATTAAAAAAAAAAAACAAATAGGATATCAAAATATTAAAACTATCGAAAAATATATATTACTTAAAACATTTGATATGTTATGGAAAGAATATTTATATTCAATAGAATATTTAAAAAAAGGAATATATTTATATATATATATAAATAAAAATCCTATTCAAGAATATAAACGTAAATCTTTTTATATTTTTTGTAATATGATAGAATCATTTAAATATGAAATATTTTATATAATTAATACAATTATTTTTATAAAAATATAAAGTTTAAATTTTAATTTTTAAAAATATAATAAAATATTTTTTAATAAAATTTTTTTTATAAAATTTTTTTAAAAAAATTTTCTAAATATAAAATTATTTTTTTTTGACCGGCTCTTATAATTTTTCTTGGATCATAATATTTTTTATTTGGTTTATGTATTCCATTTGGATTACCTAATTGAGTTTGTAAATATTTTTTTTTTTGTTTATAATAATTTAATATACCTAACCAATTTGCCCATTGTATATCTGTATCAATATTTATTTTAACAACACCATATTTTATAGATTCTTTAATATCTTTTGTAACTGTCCCAGAACCACCATGAAAAACAAAATTTAAAATATTATTAGGTAAATTAAATTTATTTGATACATATATTTGAGAATCACGTAAAATTGTTGGTTTTAATTTAATATTACCTTTTTTATATACTCCATGAACATTTCCAAAAGTAGCTGCTATAGTAAAATTTTTACTTATTTTTTTAAGTTTATTATAAACATATGAAACAATTTCAGGTTTTGTATAAAAATTTTCATTTTTCATATTATTATTATTTATACCATCTTCTTCACCACCAGTACAACCTAATTCAATTTCTAATGTTAAATTAATTTTTTTCATACGTTTTAAATATTTACTACAAATATAAATATTATTTTCAACACTTTCTTTAGATAAATCAATCATATGTGATGAAAATAATGGTTTTTTATTAATACTATAAAATTTTTCATTTTCATATAAAAGACCATCTAACCATGGTAAAATTTCTTTATAACAATGATCAGTATGTAACATTATATTTGCACCATAATATTTTGCCATTGTATGAACATATTTTGCTCCAGATATTGCCCCTATAATTGCAGCTTCAGTTAAAGTTTTTTTTTTTAATATACCTTTACCAGCAAAAAAAGCTGACCCTCTATATGAAAATTGAATTATTATGGGTAATTTAATTTTTGCTGATACTTCTAAAACAGAATTAATGGAATCTATACCAACACAATTAATTGCAGGTATAGCAAAATTTTCTTTTTTAACAAATTCAAAAATTTTTTGAACATTATTACCTAATATTACACCGTTTTTAGATAAATTTAAAAATTTTTTCATTTTTTTTTCCTTTTTAAAAATTTAAATTAATAATTTAAAATAATAATAAAATTTAAATTATTTTAAAATAAATATTTTTTTAATTTATATAATATTAAAATTATAAATTTAATATTAATTTAAAACAATATTAAAAGTTATTTTATTAATATTATATATTAAAATTAAATTAAATTTATATTATTTATTAAATAAATATATTTTAGTTTTAAATATAATTAATATTTAAAAATTTAAAAAATTTTATGTATACATATTATAATTAATTAATTATCATTTTAAAATATAATTTATAAATAACACTTTACGAAATTACTAAATTTTATTATTAGAATAATTTCTAATTAATATTTTTTTAGATTCTTTTAATATATTATTTATTGTAAAACCAAATTTTTTAAATAATTTTTCAGCTGGTCCAGATTCTCCAAAAGTTTTCATACCAATAATTATTCCATTAATTCCTACATATTTGTACCAATAATCTGATATACTAGCTTCTATTACAATTCTATTTTTAATTATATTTGGTAATATTTTGTTTTTATATTTTATATTTTGTTTATCAAATACATTTGTTGAAGGCATTGATATTACTCTTGTATAAATCCCTATTTTAATTAATTTTTTATAAGTTAAAATTGTAATATTTAATTCTGATCCTGTTGAAATAAATATAATATCTGGAAATTTATTACAATCTTTAATTATATAACCCCCTTTATATATATTTTTTATTTGTGTTATATCTCTTTCTTGTTGTATAACATTTTGACGAGTAAAAACTAAAGTTGTAGGACTATGTAATCTATTTATAGCATGTTTCCAAGCAACAATAGTTTCAACTTGATCACATGGACGCCATGTATTCATATTAGGAATTATTCGTAAATTAGATAATGCTTCTATAGGCTGATGAGTTGGTCCATCTTCACCTAAACCAATTGAATCATGTGTATAAATAAATATTACACGTAATTTCATTAATGATGCCATTCTAATAGCATTATGTGCATATTCAAAAAAAACTAAAAATGTAGCTGAATATGGTAATAATGCTCCATGTAATGCAATTCCATTAGTAATAGCACTCATACCAAATTCACGTACACCATAATGAATATAATTCCCAGAATTATCATTATTAAAAGATTTTGAACCAGACCAATTACTTAAATTACTAGGTGTTAAATCTGCTGAACCTCCTATTAATTCAGGTAATAAATTTCCTAAAAATTCTAATGTATTTTGTGATGATTTTCTAGTTGCTATATTTTCAGGTTTAATTTGTTTTTTATAAATAAATTTATTAATTTCAGTATTAAATAATTTAGGTTTTTTATTTTTTAAAAATCTTTTTAATTCTAAATATAATTTTAAATATTTTTTTTTGTAATTTTTAATTAATATATTCCATTTATCTTCTTTTTTTTGACCTTTTTTTTTTGCATTCCATTTTAAATAAATTTCTTTAGGAATTTCAAATTCAGGATAATTCCAATTTAATTTTTTTAATGTAGCTTTAATTTCATCTTCACCTAATGGAGCTCCATGTACATCACTTGTTCCAGATTTATTAGGTGAACCGTAACCTATAATAGTTTTGCAAATAATTAATGTCGGTTTTTTTTTTTCTTTTTTTGCTTTTTTAATTGCTTCTTTAATTTCTTTACTATTATGTCCATTTACATTGTTAATAACATTCCAATTATATGATTTAAAACGTTTTTCAATATCTTCATTAAACCATTTCTTGACATTACCATCTATTGAAATATTATTATCATCATAAAAAGCTATTATTTTATTTAATTTTAAAGTTCCAGCTAAAGAACAAACTTCATGTGAGATACCTTCCATTAAACAACCATCACCTATAAAAATATAAGTTTTATGATTAATTATATTATAATTTGGTTTATTAAATTTTTTTGATAATATACGTTCAGAAATAGCAAACCCAATACCATTAGCTAAACCTTGTCCTAATGGTCCTGTAGTAGTTTCAATACCGTTTAAATTATTATTATATTCTGGATGACCAGGTGTTTTTGAATTTAATTGTCTAAAATTTTTAATATCTTCTATTGTTAAATTATATCCTGTAAGATGTAATATACTATATAATAACATTGATCCATGACCATTTGATAAAATAAATCTATCTCTATTAAACCATAATGGATTATTTGGATTATGATTAATATAATCACGCCATAAAACTTCAGCTATATCTGCCATTCCCATAGGCATTCCTGGATGACCTGAATTTGCTCTTTGTATTGCATATATACTTAATATACGTATTGCATTAGCTAATTTTACTCTTTCTATCATAACTTTCTCCTAATGCTAATAATATATTAGCAATATATATATAATTTATAAAAATGCAACCTTTATTTTTAAAATTTTAATAAATAAATAAAAATGTTTTAAATAAAATAAAAACTAAATAAAATAAATTATTAAATAATTAAAATGGAATATCATCTTCAAAATTTATTTCTTTTTTATTATTATTTTTATTATTATTTTTATTATTAATATTTTCTTTATTTTCTAATTTATTATTTTGATTATTATTTAACATTAACATTGTTCCTCCAATTTTAACTATAATTTCAGTTGTATATTTTTCATTACCATTTTTATCTATCCATTTTCTAGTTTGTAATGTTCCTTCAATATATACTTGAGTTCCTTTTTTAATATATTCTCCTGCTATTTCAGCTAATTTACCAAATATAACTATTTTATGCCACTCTGTTTTTTCTTTTTGTTCATTTGTAATTTTATCTTTCCAAGTTTCAGATGTTGCCATACTAAAATTAGTAACTGCACTTCCATTAGACATATATCGTATTTTAGGATCTTGACCTACATAACCAATTAAAATAACTTTATTAACACCTCTAATTGACATTTTTTTTTACTCCTACATTAAATTATTAAAATATAAATTATTTTTAAAAATATTACAAGTATATAAATATACTAATAATTTTATTAAAATATAAAATATTTAAAATAAGTATTTTTATAAAATTTATTCATTAACAAATTAAAATAACAGTTTAATAATTTAATTTAATTTTGTCAATATGTTTTTTATAGTTTTAAATAATTATTTTTAAAATAATAATTTTAATAAAATTTAAATATAATTTTATTTATTTTAATATTGAATTATAAAATATTAAAATAAATAAAATTTAAAATTATTTAAAATAATTATAGTGTTTTTAAATTTTATTATTTAATATTAATAATTTAAATAATATATAAAAATTTAAATGATATTACCAATTTATATGGATTATTCAGCCACCTCACCTGTGGAAAAAAAAGTAGTAAAAAAAATGTTAAAATATTTAACATTAAAAGGAAATTTTGGAAATTCATCTTCTAGATCGCATTATTTTGGTTGGAAAGCAGAAGAATCTATTAAAATTTATAGAAAAAAAGTAGCTAAATTAATAAATGCAAACTATAAAGAAATTATTTTTACATCTGGTGCTACTGAATCAATAAATTTAGCAATAAAAGGTATAGCAAACTTTTATGTTAAAAAAGGTAAACACATTATTACTTCTAAAATAGAGCATAAAGCAGTTTTAGATAGTTGTAGATATTTAGAAAAAAAAGGATTTAAAGTAAGTTATATAAAACCTGAAATAAATGGAATTATAAATATTAATAAAATTTTAAAAATTATAAATAAAGAAACTATTTTAATTTCTATTATGCATATAAATAATGAAATTGGTAGTATACAAAATATTAATAAAATTAGTAAATTATGTATTAAAAAAAAAATTTTTTTACATGTTGATGCTACACAAAGTGTTGGAAAAATTAAAATTAATGTTAAAAAAAATAAAATTAACTTAATTTCATTTTCAGCTCATAAATTATATGGTCCAAAAGGTATTGGTATATTATATATTAGTAATAATCCTAAAATAAGACTTGAACCTTTAATTCATGGAGGTGGACATGAAAAAGGTATACGTTCAGGTACTTTAGCTACACATCAAATTGTTGGAATTGGTGAAGCTTGTAATATCGCATTTAAAAAAATGAAAATTGATATTTATTTTTTTCATTTAATTAAAAGTAGATTTTGGAATGGTATTAAAAATATTGAAGAAATATATTTAAATGGAAATTTTAATAATAGTATACCAAATATTATTAATGTAAGTTTTAATTATATTGAAGGTGAATCTTTATTAATGTCTCTTAAAAATCTTGCTATTTCATCTGGATCAGCATGTACATCTTCTAGTTTAGAACCATCATATGTACTTATATCTTTAGGTATTAATGAACAATTAGCACATAGTTCTATTAGATTTTCATTTGGTCGTTTTACAAAATTATCAGAAATTGATTATAGTATTTATTTAATTAAAAAATCTATTATTAAATTACGTAATCTTTCTCCTTTATGGGATATTTTTAAACAAGGAATAGATATTAATTCTATTATTTGGAATAATATTTAAAAGAATAAATTATGTCTTATAGTAAAACAGTAATAGATCATTATGAAAATCCTAGAAATGTAGGTTCTTTAGATATTAATAAAAAAAATGTAGGTAGTAGTATGGTTGGATCTCCTTCATGTGGAGATGTAATGAAATTACAAATAAAAATTAATAAAAATGGTATAATTGAAGATGCTAAATTTAAAACATATGGATGTGGTTCAGCTATAGCTTCTAGTTCATTATTAACAGAAATCATAAAAGGTAAAACAATTAAACAAGCTCAAAAAATTAAAAATATTTTAATAGCTAAAAAATTGTCTTTACCTCCAATAAAATTTCATTGTTCTATTTTAGCAGAACAAGCAATTAAAGAAGCGATTAAAAATTATAAAGTTAAAAATAAATTAAAAATATAATATATTATAATATTAATTAATTTACATAATTAATAATAATAATATAATTAAATTAAAATTTAAATTTATTAAATATTATGTTATTAAATTAATGAAAATAAATATAAGTAATAAAGCTATTAATTTTTTTTTTTTTTTAATTAAAAAAAAAAAAAAAAAATTTATACAATTAGATATTACAAAAACAGGTTGTTTAGGTTTTAAATATAATATTAAATACATTAATAATATAATTAATAATGATAATTATATATTTAAAAAAAATAAAATAATAATTATAATTAAAAAAAAAAATTTATTATATTATAATAATATAAAAATTGATTTAATTAAAAATCAATTTAATAAAAAATTTTTATTTAATAATCCTAATGTTAAAATAAAATGTAAATGTGGTAAAAGTTTTAATATATAAATTGATATTTTAAAGTATTAATATTTTAACATAAATTTATAAATTAATAAATTAAATTATTATATTTAATATATTAAAAATATTTTAAAAATTAATTAATTATATAATAAGGATTATTATAACCAAAATTATTTAAAATTTCAATTTCTAATATTTCCATTTGTTTTTTTTCATATACATTTAAATGTTTAAAATTAAATAAATGTAAAATACTATGTATAATATTATGTATAAAATTAAAATTAAAAATATTTTTTTTTTTATTATAAATTATTAAATCTCCTATATATTCTTTAAAATTTAAAATTTTATTATTTTTAAAAGATAAAATATTAGTATATTTATTTTTACCTCTATAAATTAAATTATATTTTAATATTTTTTTTTTATTAATTAATTTAATTATTATAATTACTTTTTTTTTAAATTGTTTAATAATATTTTTAATTAAAATTAAAATATTATTTTTATTTAAAATAGTTTGACTTTTATTATTATTTTTAAAAATTAATATTTTCATCTTATATTTAGTTAAATTTATTTTAATTAAAATTATTTAATTATTACAAAGGTGGTGAGAATCGAACTCACGACATACGATTTTGGAGACCGTTGCTCTACCCTCTGAGCTACACCTTTAATAATAATATATTTTATAAATTTATATTTTATAATATGTATAATATTTAAATTTTTTAAAATATAAATAAATTTTTTATAATTAATATAAAATTATTTTATTTATATTATATAATAGTATCAAATTTTAAATAATATTTTATATTGTAATATTTTAATAAATTTAAATTTTTTAAAATTAATTAATTTGTTAAATTAATTTATTAAATTAAATAATTATTTTATATTATTAAATATACTTTTTTTTATTAATATTTTTATAAAAATTATTAATAAATAATTCAAATTCATTAAATTTAATTGAATTTCTAATATTTAACATTAATTTTTGATAATATTGAATATTATGTATAGTATTTAGTTTTATACTTAAAATTTCATTATTAATACTAATATTATGTAAATAAGAAATTGTATAATTAGTACATGTATAACAAAAACAATTTTTATCTAATGGTTTAATATTGTATTTATATTTAGAATTATTTATATTTATAACACCATAACTTGTAAATAAATTACCATTACGAGCATGTCTAGTAGGTATTACACAATCAAAAATATCAATACCTCTTTTTACACTTTCTATTATATCTTCTGGTTTACCTATTCCCATAAGATAACGTGGTGAATTTTCAGGTATTTTTGGACAAATATAATTTAAAATATCATACATTATTTTTTTAGGTTCTCCTACTGCTAAACCTCCTATAGCATAACCATTAAAACCAATTTTTAATAAACCTTTTAAAGATAAATATCTTAAATCTTTATAAATTCCACCTTGAATTATTCCAAATAAATTATTTTTATTTTTAATTTTTTTAAATTGTTTCATACTACGTTTTGCCCAACGTAAAGATATTAAAACTGAATTTTTAACATAATACCAAGGCATTAAATATGATATACATTCATCTAAAATCATATTAATATCAGAATTTAAAAAATATTGAATATTTATAGATTTTTCTGGACTTAAAAAAAAAATATTATTATTTGGGTGTTTAATATAAATACCTTCATTTTTAATTTTACATATTTTTTTTAAACTAAATATTTGAAAACCCCCAGAATCTGTTAATATAGGTTTTTTCCAATTCATATATTTATGTAAATTACCATGTTTTTTAATAACTTTAATATTAGGATTTAACCATAAATGAAACGCATTACTTAATAAAATTTCACTTTTTGTATTATAAACTTCTTCATTTGTTAAAGTTTTTATAACACCATATGTTCCAATAGGCATAAATGCAGGAGTTTCAATTAAATAATTATTTATATATAAAATTCCAAAACGAGCATTTTTGTTTTTTTTTTTTAATTTATATTTCATTTAATTTACTTTAAGATTTTATAAATATTTAAAAATAATTTTATTATATTTTTTTTGACGCTTGAATAGATGTAATAGCAATTGTATAAATAATATCATTAATTGTAGCACCTCTAGATAAATCATTAACTGGTTTTTTAATACCTTGTAATATTGGACCTATAGATATTATATTTGTGTGTTGTTGTACAGCTTTATAAGTAGTGTTTCCAGTATTTAAATCTGGAAATATTATAATATTTGCTTCACCTTTAATTTTTGAAAATGGTGCTTTTAATTTTGAAATTTTTGAGTTCACTGCTGCATCATATTGTAAAGGTCCTTCAATTAATAAATCAGGTTTTTTTTTTTTAATTAAATTTGTTGCTTTTATAATTTTTTCAACATCTTTACCTTTACTAGAATTTCCAGTTGAATAAGAAATCATTGCTATTTTTGGTTTTATATCAAATAATAAAGCTGATTTAGCGGATTCAATAGCAATTTCTGCAAGTTGTTTATAATTTGGATTGATATTAATTGCACAATCTCCATAAATTAAAATATATTTAGGTAATAACATTAAAAAAAAAGATGAAATTAATGATACATTTTTTTTTTTTTTAATAATTTGTAATGCAGGTCTAATTGTATTTGCAGTTGTATTTACTGAACCAGATAACACTCCATCTACTTCATTTTGTTTTAACATCATTGTAGCTAAAATAATATTATCTTTTAATGCTTTAATTGCTTTATATTCATTCATTCCTTTATGTTTTCTTAATTTTAATAATTTATCAATATAATTATTTCTTATTTTATTAGGATTTATAATTTCTATATTTTTATTTAAATCAATATTATTAAATAATGCTATATCTTTAATTTTATTCGGATTTCCTAATAAAATACATTTTGCAATTTTTTTTTTATAACAAATAGATGCTGCTTTTATAATACGAGGTTCATATCCTTCTGGTAATATAATAAATTTATCAGATTTTTTAGAAAGTTCAGTTATTTTATAAATAAATTCTTTAGGGAAATTTTTTTTTTTTTTTAAAAAAAATTTTTTTTTATCTTTTTTTTTTTTTATGTTTTTTTTTTTTATAAAATAATTATTTATATTAATTAAATATAAACATTTTATTATAAAAATATCATATTTATTAATATTTTTTATATAATATGAAATTAATTCATTTATTAAAATTTTTTTGTTTTTTTTTTTTTTTTTAAGTATTATATAACAAATTTTTTTATTTTTAATAGAATTAATAATATTTAAAATAATATTATTTAAAATATTACTTTTAATATGTAAAAACATAATTGTAATTAACATACATACCTTTATTTTAAATTAAAAATGATATTTATTTAAATACTAAAATTTAATAATTAAATATGATTTATTAAATCATAAGTATCTTTTGCTATTATTAATTCTTCATTACTAGGAATTACTAAAGCAATACGACTATTAGATTTTGTTATAATACCAAATTTAACATTATAAATATTTTTATTAAGTATAGAATTAATTTTAAAACCTAAAATATTTAATGAATTAATAGTTAATTTTCTTATTAATACTGAATTTTCTCCTATACCACCAGTAAAAACAATTGCATCTAAATGATTATCCATTAATATACTATAACTACCAATATATTTTGATAATTTATAACAAAATATATTAATTGCTAATTTTAATTGTTTATTTTTAAAATAATTTTTTTCAATATATCTACAATCATTACTTAATTCACTTAAACCTAATAAACCAGATTCTTTATTTAAAATTTTTTGAATTTGTTTAATTTTTATTCCTAAATTATTATTTAAATAAAATATAATAGAAGGATCAATATCTCCACATCTTGTCCCCATTATTAAACCTTCTAAAGGTGTTAATCCCATAGAAGTATCAATACATTTACCATTTTTAATAGCAGCAATTGAACAACCATTTCCTAAATGACATGTAATTATATTTAAAGTTTTAATGTTTTTATTTAAAAATTCAGCAGTTTTAAGAGTAATATATTTATGACTTAAACCATGTGCTCCATAACGTCTTATTTTATATTTAGTATATAAATTATATGGTAAAGCATATAAAAAAGATTTTTTAGGCATACTTTGATGAAATGCAGTATCAAAAACTGCAATATTTTTTTTAAAAAGATATGGTATTAATTTAAAACTTTTATAAATACCAATTAAATGTTCTTTATTATGTAATGTAGCAAATGAAATTGATTCTTTTATAGAATTTATAACATTATCATTAATTATAATAGAATTAGAAAAAAATTCACCACCATGTACAATACGATGTCCAATTGCATATAGTTTTTTAAAAATTTTTTTATTTTTAAATAATATATTTAAAAAAATTAAATTTAATACTTTATAATTAGAATAAGTAATATTTTTTTTTTTAATATAAATAAAATTATTAATTTCCCATTTTATAATACAAGTTTTTTTTTTTGTATATTCAGTTAAACCTTTTATAATTTTATTTCCATTAATTGGGTTTATAATTGCAAATTTTATAGAAGAACTACCACAATTTAAAACTAAAATAATATTTTTAAACATAATATACCTAAATATAATAATAATATAATTAATATATTAATTATTAAATTAAAATATTATTAATATATTAATTATTAAATTGAAATATAATTAATATAAATATATTTAATACTTTATTAAATTTATTTATAAATTTATATTAAATAAAAAAATATTTAATTTTATTTATTTAAATAATTATCAAATCTTGATAATTTGGCATTAAAATTTAAAAAAAAATCACCAATAGGGCCATTTCTTTGTTTTCCAATAATAATTTGAGCAATATTTTTAAATTTACTGTTTTTATTATATATTTCATCACGATAAACAAATAATATTAAATCTGCATCTTGTTCAATTGAACCTGATTCTCTTAAATCAGAATTAACTGGTTTTTTATCATTTCTTTGTTCAAGTGATCTATTTAATTGAGATAACGCTAATATAGGAACATTAAGTTCTTTAGCTAAAGATTTAAGAGAACGTGAAATTTCAGATATTTCTAATGTACGATTATTTAATAAATTAGGTACACGTATTAATTGTAAATAATCAATCATTATTAGACTAATACCATTATTTTCTCTATAAACTTTTCTTGATTTTGCTCTTATTTCATTAGGAGTTAAACAAGAAGAATCATCTATATATATATTACGATTTTCTAATAAAATTCCCATAACTTTAGATAAACGATTCCAATCTTTATTATTTAATTGTCCATTACGAATACGAGTTTGATTTACACGTGATAAAGAAGATAACATACGTATCATAATTTGTTCACCTGACATTTCTAAACTAAATATTAATACTGGTTTTTTTTGTATCATTGAAATATTTTCACATAAATTCATAGCAAATGTAGTTTTACCCATAGACGGTCTTGAAGCAATAATTATTAAATCAGATTTTTGAAAACCACCTGTTTTTTTATTTAAATCTAAATAACCAGTATCTATACCAATAATACCATTATTAGGGTTTTTATAAAATAATTCAATACGTGACATAGTATTATCTAAAATTTTATCAATATTTTGAGGTTCATTTTCTTTTTTTAATCTAATTTCTGAAATTTTAAATATTTTAGATTCTGCTAAATCAATTAATTCTTCATATGTTCTTCCATTAGGATAATAACATGCTTCAGTAATTTCATTTGAAACAATAATCATTTCTCTAATAATAGCACGTTCACGAACAATATCTGTATATGATAAAATATTTGTAAAATTTGGAGTATTTTGTGATAATTCAATTAAATATGAAAAACCACCTATTAAATTTAGTTTATTTTTTTTTTTTAATGCTTCTGATAAAATAATTAAATCTAATGATTTATTAGTATTTAATAAAAAACTTATTTCTTCAAAAATAATTTTATGTTGATTACTATAAAAATCATTAATATGAATACGATTTATAATATTTCCCCAATTACTATTATCTAATATCAAACTACCTAATATACATTGTTCTGCTTCTAAAGAATGAGGTAATAATTTTATATTGTCTTTTTTTTTAATATTATACATTTTAATTATCCTAATAAATATTTTAAATTTAATTAAATTTATAATATTTTAAAATAATTTTTTTTATTAAAAATAATTATTTTAAAATTATTGATTTTTAAAAGAATATTTATATATTAATTTATATAATTATTATATATTTAATATATTATAAATATATTTTATACAATTTATATTAAAATAAAATTAATATAATTAATTATAATAAAATTAAAAATATTAATTATTTAAATTTAAAATATTTTATTTAAAACAAAGGATTATTAAATGTTAACACTTAATTTTTTAGTTAAAAATATTATAGATTTTTGTACTATTAGTTTTTTATTAAGAATTTGGATCGAATGGGCATTTATAAAATTTGATCATCCTTTTATAATTTTTATTATTAAAATTACTCAAATTCCTATTAATATTATTAAAAAATTTATACCTTCAATTAATTCTATATATAATATATCTTTATTTATATCATTTGTGTTAATGTTAATTAAATTCATATTATTATCATATATACAAAATACTTCACCAATTACAAATTTTCCAATTACTATTTTATTATCTTTAATATCTTTAATTAAAATATCAAATTATTTAATATTCTGGGTAATTAGTATGTTTATATTAATGAATTGTTTCCAACAAAAAACAAGTTTATTTAAAATTTTTATAACAAAATTATCAAATAAAATTATAAAATTATTAAATTTAATAATACCAAAAATAAAAAATATTAATTATTCTTCTGCAATTATAATTTTAATTTTATATTTAATTAATTATATAGGTATTGATTTTTTAGGAAATATTTGGTTTATGTTATAATATTTTTAATTTATATTAATATTAAATTAAATTTATTATTTTAATATTTATTAATACATTTAAATAAATTTTTTTTATTTAAATTTAAATTATAAATAAAATTAATTTTATATTTAATAGATAATATAATTTTATCGTATGATTTTAAATAATATAAATAAATTAAATATAAATATTTAAACTAAATTTTAATTTTATTTTTAAATAAATATTAGATTATTATTATTTAATATTTATTATATTAATTAAATTTAATATATCTAATGGTATTTTTGAAAAACAAATAATATTATATCCAAAAATTGGGTGATAAAAATTTATACAACAAGCATGTAATATTTGTCTTTTTATTTTTTTAAAAAATAAAAATTTTTTTTTTTTAATATTATATTTTTTATCGCCCAAAATTGGATAATTTATATATAACATATGTACTCTAATTTGATGTGTTCTTCCAGTTTTTATTATAATTTTTATTCTAGTATATTTATTAAAAATTTTTATTATTTTATAATAAGTAATAGCATTTTTACCATTAATATTTATATTCATTTTAATTTTTTTTTTTTTAGATCTTGAAATATTTGCATTAATAAAACCATTATTTAAAATTTTACCAATTACTATACTTTCATATTCTTTATAAATTTTATGGTATTTAAACATATTAATAAATAATTTTCTTGATAATATTGTTTTAGTTATTAATATTATTCCAGAAGTATTTTTATCTAAACGATGTATTAAACCTAAACGATAAATAAAAATTAAAAAATTATTATAATTTAATAAACAATTTATTAATGTTTTGTTTAAATTTTTAAAACCTGGTTGAACTACTAAATTATGTGGTTTGTTAATAATTAATAAATATTTATCTTCATATAAAATATTTAACTTAATATTTTTATATTTTGTTATTTTTTTTTTATTTATAAATGTAATTTTAATTAAAATTCTTTTAAATATTTTAATACTAGGTTTATTAAGTAATTTTAAATTTGATGTTACTTTATTTTTAATAATTAATTTTTTAATATAAGATCTTGAATATTTAGGTAAAAAAAAAGACAATATTTTATCTAATCTTTTTTTTAAAATATATTGTGGAAGTTTAATTAAAATATATTTTATCATAAATAAAATTATTTAAAATAAAAAAATATTATTTATTAATTAATATTATATTTTATAAATATATTTTAAAATAAATTTAAATTTATTTATTTTAATAATAAGTAATTTTTAAATATATTTATATTTTAAAATAAATTAAATTAAGAAAAAAAATGAATTTAAATAAAAAAAAAAAAATTATTAATAAAATAAAAAAAATAATTCAAAAAACTTTATCAATAGTAATATCAAATTCTAATTCTATAAATTCTAATATAATTAATGATTTTAGAAAAAAAGGACGCGAATTAGGTGTAAAAATTTTATTAATACGTAATACTTTATTAAAAATAGCACTTAAAAATACAGAATTTGATTATTTAAAAAATAATATATTTGGAAATAATTTAATATGTTTTTCTATAAATAATCCGTCATTTGCAGCAAGATTATGTAAAAAATTCGAAAAAAAATATAAAAATTTTGAAATTAAATTTGCAGCTTTTGAAAAAAAAATAATCGAAAAAAAAAATATTAATGAATTATCTAATTTACCAACTTTAAATGAAATTTTATATAAATTAATTTGTATTTTAAAAAATATTTCAATAATTAAATTAATTTTTGTTTTAAATAATTTTAAAAAATTAAAAAAATAATAAATTTAAATATAAAATATTAGGAAAATATGAATAATATAGAAAAATTATTAAAAACAATTGAATCAATGTCAATTAAAGAAATTTCTGAATTTATTAATGTTATTGAAAAAAAATACAATATTACATCAAATTCTATAATAAATAATTCTAATATAATTAAAAAAAAAAAAGAAGAAAAAACAGAATTTAATGTAATTTTAAAATCTTATGGAACTAATAAAATTTCAGTTATAAAAGCAGTTAGAAGTGCTATTAATTTAGGTTTAAAAGAAGCTAAAGATTTAGTAGAATCAGCACCTGTTATTTTAAAAGAAAAATTAAATAAATTAGATTCTGAAAATTTAAAAAAAAAAATAGAAATTTCTGGTGCTATTATTGATATTAAATAAAAAAATAGTAACATAAAAGACTGTTGATTTATCTTCAGTCTTTTATGATTTTAAAAATTTTTTTAATAAATATGTTTTGGAGTTTAAAAATGACTTACTCTAATGTTGAAAAAAAAAAACTTAGAAAAAATTTTGGAAAATATAATAAAATTTTAGAAATACCATATCTTATTTCTTTACAAATAGAATCATTTAAAAAATTTATAAATAAAAATATTAAAAAAAATATTGGAATAGAAAGTATATTTAAACATTTTTTTCCAATTTATAATCATAATTTTAGTATGGTATTACAATATATAAATTACGAAATTTTAAAACCAGAATATACTTATCAAGAATGTAAAGATAGAGGAATCACATATCAAGGATTATTAAAAGTAGATTTAAGATTAATTATATATAATAATAATAAAAATATTAAAACTGTTAAATTTGTAAAAACTAGAACTATAAATATGTGTGAAATTCCATTAATAACTAAAAATGCAACCTTTGTAGTAAACGGTGTTGAAAGAGTCGTTATTTCTCAATTACATCGTTCACCAGGTGTTTTTTTTGATCATGATAAAGGTAGATCTAATACTTTTAAAAAAATATTATATAATGCTAGATTAATACCTTATTCAGGCCCATGGTTAGATTTTGAATTTGATTCTAAAGATGTTTTATATATAAAAATTAATAGACAAAAAAAAATACCAGCAACAATAATTTTAAGAGCATTAAATTATACTACGCAACAAATTTTAAGTATTTTTTATGATCATATTATTTTTGATATAAGTGATAAACAAGTTAAAATAAATTTAAAAAAAAACAAACTTAAAAACGAAATAGCAATGTTTGATATAATAGTAAATAAAAAAATATATGTTAAAAAAGGAGAAAAAATTAAAAAAAAAATTATTAATAAATTAAAAAAAGATCATATTAAAAATATTACAGTACCATCTAATTTTGTTTATTCTAAAACAATAGCTGAAGATTATTATGATAAAAATGGAGAATTAATTTGTATGGCAAATATGTCTTTAACAAAAGAAATAATTATAAATTTAAAAAAAAATGGTTATAAAAAAATTAAAGTAATATTTACAAATAATATTGATAGAGGAAATTATATATCTAATACTTTACATTCAGATCCAACATATGATCGTTTAAGTGCATTAATTGAAATTTATCATGTTTTAAAACCTGATAATATAGCTACATTAGAATTAGCAACTTCTTTTTTTGAAAATCTTTTTTTTACAGGTAATAAATATAATTTATCTAAAGTAGGAAGAATTAAATTAAATTATTCTGTTTCACGTTTAGATAATTTTAAATCTATATATTTAGATAAAAAAGATATAATTTTAATTATTAAAAAATTATTAAATATACGTAATGGTAAAGAAAAATTAGACGATATAGATAATTTAAATAATAGAAGAATTCGTTCTGTTGGTGAAATGATTAATAATCATTTTTATTTATGTTTAATGCGTATTAAAAGTATGATTAAAGAAAAACTGATAGCTCATAAAAAAAAGAGTTTTCCAAAACATTTAGTTAATTTTAAAATATTAACAACATATATTAAAGAATTTTTTATTTCTAATCCACTTTCACAATTTTTAGACCAAAATAATCCTCTTTCTGCAATTACACATAAAAGAAGAATTTCAGCACTTGGTCCAGGAGGTTTAACTCTTAAACGTGCTAGTTTTGAAATTAGAGATATACATTATACACATTATGGTAGAATTTGTCCAATTGAAACACCAGAAGGTCCTAATATAGGACTTATTAATTCTTTATCTATATATTCTCAAGTTAATCAATACGGTTTTTTAGAAACTCCATATAGATTAATAAAAAAAAATAAAGTGACAAATGAAATTTATTATTTATCATCTAATAATGAAGAAAAATTAATTATTGCTCAAGCAAACACTAAAATTAATAAAAAAAATGAATTTATTAATAAATTAATTAATTGTCGTTATAAAAATCAAATTGGTTTATTTAATAAAAAAAGAGTAAATTATATGGATATTTCTAATCAACAAATTCTTTCTTTAGGTGCTTCATTAATTCCATTTCTAGAACATAATGATGCTAATCGTTCTTTAATGGGATCAAATATGCAACGTCAAGCAGTTCCATCTTTAATTAATGATGCACCTATAGTTGGAACTGGTATGGAACGTATAATTGCTGCTGATACTGATTCTATAGTTTTTGCTCATAGAGGTGGTATAATAAAATATTTAGATTCATCTAAAATTATAATAAAAGTTAATAATAAAGAAATTATAAATAATAAAAATAATTTAGATACTTACAATTTAATTAAATATATAAGATCTAATCAAAATACTTGTATTAATCAAACACCATGTGTATCTTTAGGAGAAAAAATATCAAAAGGAGATGTAATAGCTGATGGGCCATCAACTGATAAAGGAGAATTAGCATTAGGTCAAAATATACGTGTTGCATTTATGCCTTGGAATGGTTATAATTTTGAAGATGCAGTATTAATTTCAGAAAAAATAATACAACAAAATAAATTTACAACTATTCATATTCATGAATTATCATGTGAAATTAAAGATACAAAAGTAAATCGTGAAAAAATTACTATTAATATACCAGGTATTCCTAAAAATTTTTTTTCTAAACTTGATAAAAATGGTATTATTAAAATTGGTACTGAAGTATATGAGGGTGATATTTTAGTAAGCAAAATAATTCAAAAAAAAGAACAAAAATTAAAAGCAGAAGAAAAATTATTATTAGCTATTTTTGGTAATAAATCAACTGAAATTCAAGATTCTTCTTTACGAGTTCCTAATGGAATTTTTGGAACAGTAATTGATGTTAAAATATTTGAAAAATATGAAAATAAAGAAGAAAATGAAAAAAAAAAAAAAATTAAACAAATAAAAAAAATTATGAAATTAAAAGGAAAAAAAGCATTAGAAAAATATAAAAAAGAAATATAAGGGTCTTGTTCTGCCAGCAGTAAGTCCAAGTGGTCAAAATCTTATTTCAATGAAAAAATATTAAAAAAATGTTATTAAATAAAAAAATATTAATAAATAAAAAAAAAATGTTATTAAATAAAAAAAAAATGTTATTAAATAAAAAAAAAATATTATTAAATAAAAAAATATTAATAAATATAAAAAAAAAAAAATATATAATTAAAAAAGAAATTAAAGAAATAAATTTATTATTTTATAATTGTATTAATGAATTATTTAATTATAATAATATAAATTTAAAAGTATTTAAAAAAATAAATATTAAAAAAATATTCAATTTTATTTTAAAAAATAAAATAGAAGAACAAAAATTATTTAATTTGTTTTTATTATATAATAATTTAAAAAAAAAAAAAGAAATAAAATTTATTAAAAAGTTAAATGTATCTAAAAAAAATGGTATTAAACCAGGAATATTGAAAGTTATTAAAATATATATAGCAATTAAACATAATATTCAACCAGGTGATAAAATTTCAGGTAGACATGGTAATAAAGGTGTAATTTCAAAAATTAATCCAATTGAAGATATGCCTTATGATAAATATGGTATACCTATTGATATTGTACTAAATCCTCTTGGTGTTCCATCTAGAATGAATATTGGTCAAATTTTAGAAGTTCATTTAGGTATGGCAGCTAAACAATTAGGTAAAAAAATACAAAATATGTTAAATAAACAAAAAAAAATATTTAAAATACGTAAATTTATACAAAAAATTTATAATTCAAGTCATAACACTCAAAAAATAAATTTAAATAATTTTACAGATAAAGAAATATTAATATTAGCTAATAATTTAAAAAAAGGTGTCCCTGTTTCATCTCCTGTTTTTGATGGAGCAACAGAAAAAGAAATTAAAGATTTCTTTAAATTAAGTGGATTCCCAAAATCAGGACAAATTACTTTGTTTGATGGACAAACTGGAGATAAAATTGAAAGACCAGTTACAGTTGGTTATATGTATATATTAAAATTAAATCATTTAGTAATTGATAAAATACATGCTAGATCAACAGGTTCATATAGTTTAGTAACACAACAACCATTAAAAGGTAAATCTAGATTTGGAGGACAAAGAGTAGGAGAAATGGAAGTTTGGGCATTAGAAGCTTATGGAGCGGCATATATATTACAAGAAATGTTAACAATTAAATCAGATGATTTAGAAGGACGTTCTAAAATTTATAAAAAAATAGTAAATAATAAATATTATGCTGAACCTAATGTACCTGAATCATTTCATGTTCTTGTTAAAGAAATAAAATCTTTAGGTATAAATATTGAATTATATAAAAAATAAATAATATTTTTAAAATAAAATAAATAATAATATTTTTAAAAATAGACATACAATTTTTTGTATGTCTATTAATAAAAGGAGTAAATTTTGTTAAATTCTTTACGTTTTATATTAAATAAAAAACAAATTAATGAATTTAATGCTATTAAAATTTCTATAGCGTCACCTAAACAAATTCTCTCATGGTCTTATGGTGAAATTAAAAAATCTGAAACAATTAATTATCGTACATTAAAACCAGAATATGATGGTTTATTTTGCCCACGCATTTTTGGACCAATCAAAAATTATCAATGTTTATGTGGTAAATATAAAAAATTACAATATTGTGGTATTAAATGTGATAAATGTGGAGTTGACATTATTAAAAAAAATGCTCGTAGAAAAAGAATGGGACATATTAAATTATCTACACCTATAGTACACATTTGGTTTTTAAGATCATTACCTTCACGCATTAGTTTATTATTAAATATGTCTTTAAAAAAACTTGAAAAAATTATATATTTTGAATCATATGTAGTAGTTAAAAGTAATAATATAAATTTTAAAAAAAAACAATTAATTAATGAAAAACAATATTTATTATTAAAAAAAAAAAAAAATAATAATTTTAAAATTAAAATTGGAGCTGAAGCAATTCTATATTTATTAAAAAAAATTAATTTAAAATCTGAATATGTTAAATTAAGATATAAATTAAATGAAGTACATTCTTTAAATAAAAGAAAAAAAATAATTAATAGAATTAAATTATTAGAATCATTTATTAATACATGTAATAAACCAGAATGGATAATATTAACAATTTTACCAGTATTGCCACCAGATCTTAGACCTTTAGTTCAATTAGATGAAGAAAAATTTGCAGCTTCAGATCTTAATGATTTATATAGACGTATTATTAATAGAAATAATAGATTAAAAAAATTATTAACTTTATCAGCACCTAATATTATTATAAAAAATGAAAAACGTATGTTACAAGAAGCTATTGATGCTTTATTAGATAATGGACGTAGAGGTAGAGCTATATTAGGTGCAAATAAAAAACAATTAAAATCTTTATCTGATATTATTAAAGGTAAACAAGGTAGATTTAGACAAAATCTTTTAGGTAAAAGAGTAGATTATTCTGGTAGAACAGTAATAACAGTTGGTCCTTTTTTAAAATTAAACCAATGTGGTTTACCTATAAAAATGGCTTTAGAATTATTTAAACCTTATATTTTTGGACAATTACAATTAATGAATTTAGCAAATACAATAAAATCTGCTAAAAAAATGTTAGAAAATAAAGAACCAATTGTTTTAAATATTTTAGAAAATATAATTAAAAACCATCCAATATTATTAAATAGAGCTCCAACATTACACCGTTTAGGTATACAAGCATTTAATCCAATATTAATTAAAGAAAAATCAATACAATTACACCCATTAGTTTGTGCTGCATATAATGCTGATTTTGATGGTGATCAAATGGCAGTTCATATACCTTTAACAATTGAGGCTCAAATAGAAGCAAATCTTTTTATGATGTCTATAAATAATATTTTATCACCTTCAAATAATGATCCTGTAATTACACCAACTCAAGATATTATTCTTGGATTATATTATATGACTAGAGAATATATAAATGCAAAAGGAAATGGTATGATATTAAGTGATGCTAAAGAGGCTGAAATGTTATATAATAATAATTATGTTTCTTTACATGCATTTGTAAAAGTTAAAATTCATGAAAGTATTAAAGTAAATAATATTTGGTATAATTATAATAAAATTTATGATACTACTATAGGTAGAGCAATAATTTGGTTAATATGTCCTAGAGGTTTATCATTTGAAGTTATTAATAAAAATTTAACTAAACAAATTATTTCAAATATTTTGAGTATTTGTTTTTATACTTTAGGTGAAAAAAAAACTGCAATTTTTGCTGATAAATTAATGTCTATTGGATTTAAATATGCTACTAAATCTGGAATTTCAGTATCTATTGATGATATGAAAATACCAAAAAATAAAAATAATATTATATCAGAAGCAAAAAAAGAAGTAAAAGAAATTTATAATCAATTTAAATATGGGTTTTTAACAAATAGTGAACGTTATAATAAAATTATTGATATATGGGCTGTTACAAATGATAATATAACAAAAGAAATGATAAAAAATTTATCTTCTACAAAAAATGTTGAATATTGTGGTAAAAAAATAAAACAATTTTCTTTTAATAATATTTTTATGATGGCTGATTCTGGATCTAGAGGTTCAATTACTCAAATTAGACAATTATCTGGAATGAGAGGTTTAATGGTTAAATCAGATAGTTCTATTATTGAAACACCAATAACTGCTAATTTTAGAGAAGGATTAAATGTAATACAATATTTTATTTCAACACATGGTGCAAGAAAAGGATTATCAGATACTGCATTAAAAACAGCAAATTCTGGTTATT
The DNA here is from genome assembly GCA_030849405.1 of Candidatus Psyllophila symbiotica. Lineage (GTDB taxonomy): Bacteria > Pseudomonadota > Gammaproteobacteria > Enterobacterales > Enterobacteriaceae_A. The sequence goes on from CP116499.1 coordinate 160,710, forward strand.
TAACTAGAAGATTAGTTGATGTTGCACAAGATTTAATAATTACTGAAGATGATTGTTGTACAAATAATGGGATTTGGTTAACTTCTATTATTGAAGGAGACATAATTAGAGAATCTTTAAGTAACCGTGTTTTAGGAAGAATAACTGCTAAAAATATTAATATTAAAAAAACTAATAAAGTTTTAATTTATAAAAATACTTTTTTAAATGAAAAACTATGTATAATGTTAGAAGAAAATTTAATAAGTGAAATTAAAGTAAGATCTCCTGTAACATGTGAAACTAAATTTGGAATTTGTGTTAAATGTTATGGAATAGATTTATCTAAAGGAGAAATTATTAAAAAAGGTGTACCAGTAGGTATCATTGCTGCTCAATCAATTGGTGAACCAGGTACACAATTAACTATGAGAACATTTCATGTAGGAGGAACAGCTTTTAGAATAGCAACTGGAACTTTTGTAAGAATTAAACATGGAGGTTTAATGTTATTTAAAAATTTAAAATGTATTAAAACTATTGAAGGTAAAATTATTATTACTTCTAGAAATACGAAATTACAAATAATTGATAAATATAGACGTGTTATTGAAATATATAAAATTCCATATGGAGCGATTGTAAATAAAATTCATAAACATATAGTTAAATCTGGTGAAATAATATCTAATTGGAATCCACATATAGTACCAATAATAAGTGAAGTATACGGTTTTGTTCAATTTTCTGATATATTAGAAGGAAAAACTATAATTTATCAAAATGACGAAATATCTGGTTCATCTATTATGGTTGTATTAAATTATAATGAACATTATTTAAAAAAAAATAGTTTAAGACCGTTTTTAACTGTTGTTGATTTATATAATAAACCTGTTTATTTCAATAATACAAATTTAATGGCACATTATTTATTACCACCTAGAGCAATAATTAAATTAAAAGAAGGTGATGAAATTCATATTGGTGATATATTAGCTAAAATATCAAAAGAAATTGAAAAAACTAAAGATATAACTGGTGGTTTACCACGCGTTGTTGATTTATTTGAAGCAAGAAAACCTAAAGATCCAGCTATTTTAGCTGAAATTGATGGTGTTGTTTCATTTGGTAAAGAAATAAGAGGGAAAAAACGTTTATTAATTAATTCAAATGAAATTAAAAATTATGAAATTATGATTCCTAAATGGAGACAATTAAATGTTTTTGAAGGTGAACATATTTCTCAAGGTGATGTTATTTCATATGGTTCTAAAGTTCCACAAGATATTTTAAGAATAAAAGGTTTAAGTGAAATAGCAAATTATATAACTAGTGAAGTACAAGATGTTTACCGTTTACAAGGTGTTAGAATTAATGATAAACATATAGAAATTATTATTAGACAAATGTTAAGAAAAGTAATTATTAAAAATCCAGGAGATAGTCATTTTTTACCAGGTGAAAAAGTTGAATTATCTCGTGTAAAAGTAATGAATGAACAATTAATTATGCAAAAGAGAAAAAAAATAATTTATATAAGAGACCTTATTGGAATTACTAAATCATCTTTAACAACAAATTCATTTATTTCTTCAGCATCTTTTCAAGAAACGACGAGAGTTTTAACGGAAGCAGCAATATGTGAAAAAACAGATGAATTAAAAGGTTTAAAAGAAAATGTAATAGTGGGAAGATTAATACCAGCAGGAAGTGGATATATATATCATAAAAAAAATATTAAAATTTAAAATAAATTTAAATATAATTTAATATTATTAAATTAAAATATTAAATTTCACGAACTCTTTAAGAGTTCGTGAAATATTTAAAATAATTTTAAAATAAAATTTTACATATTATTAATTTTAATACATAAATTTGATTTATAACGTGATGCTTTATTTTTATGTATTATTTTTTTAGAAATTTGTCTATCTATAATTTTTTGTGTTATTATATATGTTTTTATAGCATTTATTTTATTACCTTTAGAAATCATTAATAAAGTTTTTTTTAAAAAAGTTTTTAATATAGATTTATAAATTGAATTTTTTTTAGTTTTTTTAATTGATTGTATCATTCTTTTTTTCGATGATTTAATATTAATCATTTTAACCTAATTATTAATTTAAATAAAATTATTAATTTAATAAAATTAATTTTTATTATTTTTATTATATTTTAAATATTTTTTTATTAAATAATTATATTAATTAAAATTTTATAAAAATAAATTATTTTTAAAAATAAAATTATTTATATTATTATAATTTGAAAATAAAATAATTTATTAGTAAAATATTATTATTAAATTTTAAAAATTATTAATAATTAAGATATTTAAATGCCTAAAATTTTTTTTATACCGAATAAAAAAATATGTTTTAATGGTTTAATATTAGAATCTAAAAAAAATAAAAACTTGCTAGATTTAGCACATAATAATAAAATTAAAATAGAAAATGCATGTAAAAAATCTTGTATATGTACTACATGTCATTGTATTATTCATAAAGGTTTTTATTCATTAGAAATTATTAAAAACAATGAAAATAATGTTTTAAATAAATCATGGGGATTAGAAATTAAAAGTAGATTAAGTTGTCAAATTAAAATTAAAAAAAGAGATTTGGTAATAGAAATACCTGTATATAATATAAATTATATTAATGAATATTAATAAATTATTATAAAATATTATTAATAATTTTATTTATTTAAAATTATAATAAATAATATAAAATTTTTATTGAGAATAAATAAAATGATATTTATAAAAGATAATTTAATTAAAAATATGAATGAAAAACAAATTGAAGCAATAATTTCAATAGAAAAAAATTTATTAATATTAGCTGGTGCAGGTAGTGGAAAAACAAAAGTTTTAGTTAATCGTATAAACTGGTTAATTTTAAAATTAGGTGTATCACCTAAATCAATTATGGCAGTTACATTTAGTAATAAAGCAGCTAAAGAAATATATAACAGAATAAAAAAAACAATTAAATTTAATATTAATGATATTTGGATAGGTACATTTCATAGTTTAGCATATAAAATGTTATATTTACATTACAATAAATTAAAAAAACACATTCAAATAATTGGTAAAGAAGAACAAATTAATTTAATTAAAAATATTACTATAAAATTAAATATAGATATTAAAAAATTTCCACCTATTAAAACAATGTATTATATTAATAATAAAAAAAATTATGGTTTACATCCTAAAGATTGTGTTAAAAATATTGAAAAAGATAAATTATTTAGTATATATAAATTATATCAAAAAAAATGTACTAAATATGGTTATTTTGATTTTGGTGAAATTTTAATAAGTGTTAATAATTTATTAATTAAAAATCCAGAAATTTTAAATAAATATATAAAACAATTTAAACATATTTTAATAGATGAATTTCAAGATATAAATAACATACAATATAAATGGATAAAACAAATAAAAAATAAAAACAATAAAATTATGATTATAGGGGATGATGATCAATGTATTTATGGCTGGAGAGGTGCTGAAACAACATTAATAGAAAAAATTAAATCTGATTACTCAAATATAAAAATTATTTATTTAGAACAAAATTATAGATCAACTAATAATATTATATTAGCAGCAAATCATTTAATTAATAATAATAATAATCGTATTAAAAAAAAACTATGGACTAAAAAAAAACCTGGAGAATTAATTTCATTATATTCTGCAATAAATGAAGAGGATGAAGCTAAATATATTACTAATTGTATTAAAATTTTAAAATATAATGGATTTTCATTAAATAAATGTGCAATTTTATATAGAAAAAATATACAATCTATTGTAATTGAAAAAATTTTATCAAAAAATAATATAAATTATGAATTTTTAAATACTATAAAATTTTATAATAGAAAAGAAATTAAAGATATTATATCTTATTTACGTATTATTTTAAATAAAAATGATGATATTGCTTTTTTAAGAATTATTAATACACCTAAACGTGGTATTGGTATAAATACAATTAATAAAATTAATGAAATATCAAAAAAAAAAAAAAAATCTTTATGGAGATCATTAAAAATAATTTTAAATAAAAATATTTTAAAAAAAAAACAAAATTTAATTTTAAAAAAATTTATTGTTTTAATTAATGAAATAAAAAAAAATATTAAAAATTTAAAATTATATGAACAAGTAAATTACGTTATTAATAAAACAAAATTACTTTTAATGTATAAAAAAAAAGATGATTTTAAAATTAGAATTGAAAATTTAAAAGAATTAATTAAATTAACAAAAAAATTTTATATTAAAAATATAAATAAATTTGAAATTTTAAAATTATTTTTATCTCATATTATATTAAATAATAATAATGAAAATAACAATTTTGAAAAAAAAGATTCAGTAAAATTAATGTCTATACATTTGTCTAAAGGATTGGAATTTGATCAAGTTTTTATAATAGGAATGGAAGAAGGTATTTTCCCTCATTATTATACATTAAATAATAAATCTTTAGAAGAAGAAAGAAGATTAGCATATGTTGGTATTACTAGAGCTAAAAAAAAATTAACATTAACTTATACTAAAGAAAGGTATTTATATGGTATTAAAAAAAAAACAAAACCTTCAAGATTTATTAAAGAAATACCTTTAAAATATATTGAAATTATTAATAATTATAAAGTTTTGTTATAATTTAAAATAAATTAAAATTAATTTATAATATTAAATATATTTAGATAAAAATAAATTATCAAAAATAAGTATATCTTTTTGTTTATTATTATAAAAAACTAAATTATTTATTATTGTTTTAAGTACTTTTTCTTCTTCAATTTGTTTTAAAATATACCAACTTAAAAAATGAAATATTTTATAATTCTTATATTTTAAAGCAATATCTGAAATATAATTAATATTGTGTGTTATTTTTTTTTCATTTATATAAGCTTTTTTAAAAATATTTTGTAAAGAATTAAAATTTTTATTTAATAAAATATTTGAATTTATTACAGGTAATATATCAATATCGCATAAAAATTTTGAAAGTTTATTCATATGTTTTAATTCATCATTTGAACTGTTTTTAAAAAAAATTTTAGCATTTTCTAAATTTTTAATATCGCACCAAAAACTCATTTCTAAATATAATTTAGATGAATAGTATTCTAAATTTAATTGGTAATTTAAATATTTATTTATTTTATTTTTAAACATTAAAAAAATCCTTTTTAAATTTAATATTTTTAATTATCTTTTAAATATAGCAGAAATTGAATTTCCACTATTTATTCGTCTAATAGATTCTGATAATATATCTGATAAAGTTTCAATATTAATATTCATTTCTTTCTTTATTTTATTAAACATAGGTATACTATCACATATATATATTTCATCAATAAAAGATTCTTTAAAATATTTAAAATAATTTCCAGATAAAATAGGATGTGTAACATATGCATATACTTTTTGAGCACCGTTTTTTTTTAATGTTTTAGCAGCTTTAAATAAAGTATTACCAGTATCAATAATATCATCAATTAAAATACAATCTCTATTATTAATATTACCTATAATATTCATAATTTGAGCATTATTAAATTTTTGGCGTCTTTTATCAATAATAGCTATTTCAGCATTATTTAAAATTTTAGCAACTGATCTTGCACGTAAAATACCACCAGCATCAGGAGAAACTACTGTTATTTTATTAAAATATTTTTTTTTTATTATTTTTTTAATAAATATTAAACTACCAAATATATTATCTACAGGTATATCAAAAAATCCTTGAATTTGATCAGAATGTAAATCTACTGTTAAAATACGATTAACACCTACATTTGTTAAAAGATTAGCTATTATTTTAGCTGTAATTGGAACACGAGATGAATGTACTCTTCTATCTTGACGAGCATATCCAAAATATGGAATTACAGCAGTAATACGACCTACTGATGCTCTTCTAAAAGCATCAACCATAATTAATAATTCCATTAAATTACTATTATTTGGAAAACAAATAGATTGTATTATAAAAATATCACTACCTCTAACATTTTCATTAATTTTAATATTAATTTCTCCATCACTAAAATTTCCTACAAAACAATTATTTAAAGGTACTTTTAATTTTTTTGAAATTTTTAAAGCAAGTTGTAAATTTGAATTACCTGCAAAAAGTTTAATATTCACCATATTTATATTAAAATAATTTAAATTTATATAAATTTATATAAATAATAAATTAAAATTATATTAATTAAAATTATATTATAATTTAAAATATTTTAAAAATAATATTTAAAAATATTAGGAAATAATATGAAAAAACCATTAATTATTGCAAATTGGAAATTAAATGGAAATAAATATTTTGTCAATATTTTTTTAGAAAAATTATGTTATAAATTAAATAAAAATAAAATTTATAATATTTCTATTGCACCATCATTAATTCATTTAAATGAAGCAATACTAAAAACAAAAAAAAGTTGTATTAAAATTTGTGCACAAAATATAGATATTAATTCTTTTGGAGCTTTTACTGGAGATGTTTCTGCAACAATGTTAAAAAATATAGGTGTTAAATATGTTTTAATAGGTCATTCTGAAAGAAGAATTTATCATAAAGAAAATAATAAAGATATATTAAAAAAATTTATAGAAGTTAAAAAAAATAATTTAATCCCTATTTTATGTATAGGAGAAACTTTAAAAGAAAAAAAAAAAAAACAAACTAAAAAAATTTGTTTAAATCAAATTAATTTAATTATTAATAATTTAGGTATTAAAGCGTTTAAAAATTCTATAATTGCTTATGAACCTATATGGGCAATTGGGAAAAAAATACCAATTAAAATTCAAAAAATACAAAAAATACATAATTTTATAAGGTCAAATATTAAATTATATGATAAAAAAATATCAAAAAAAATTATAATACAATATGGTGGATCAGTAAATCATAAAAATGCAGAACAAATATTAAAACAACCAGATATTGATGGTATTTTAATTGGAAATAATTCTTTAAATTTTAATAATTTTATTAAAATAATTAAAATTATTAAAAATATTAAAAAATAAAAATATTTTAAATTTAATATTTATTTATAAAATTTTTAAAATAAAAATATATATAATAAAATTAATTATTCTTAAAAATTTAAGAAATTTATATGAATGAAATAATAAAACCACAAGCATGTAATTTTATAATTTTTGGAATAAAAGGTGATTTATCTAAACGTAAATTATTACCTGCTTTATATTATTTAGAAAAAAAAAAAAATATTCATAATGATACTAATATAATTGGAATAAGTAGATCTAAATGTAATATAAAAGATAATATTAATATAATTAAAAAATCATTATTAAATTTTCTAGAAGAAAAAATAAATAATGAAGTTTGGTTGAAATTTAGTGCTCGTTTTAAATTTTATAATTTAGATGTATATAATAATAATAATTTTATAAAATTAAAAAAAATAAATCTTAAAAATAAAAATATAATTTATTATTTTGCTACTCCTCCTAGTACTTTTTCTTATATATGTGAAGGATTAGGTAAAAATAAAATGAACACAAAAAATACACGTATTATAATTGAAAAACCTTTAGGTGAAAATTTAAAATCATATAATTATATTAATAAAATATTATTAAAATATTTTAAAGAAACTCAAATTTATAGAATAGATCATTATTTAGGTAAAGAAATTATTTTAAATTTACTAGCATTACGTTTTTCTAATATTTTATTTTTTTCAAATTGGAATAATAATATTATTGATTCAGTACAAATTACAATTTTTGAACAAATAGGTATTGAAGGAAGAACTGAGTATTTTAATAAAACAGGACAAACTAGAGATATGGTACAAAATCATTTATTACAAATTTTAACTATTATTGCTATGGCTCCACCTTCAAATTTAAATTCAAATAATATTAGTATAGAAAAAATTAAAATTTTACGTTCTTTAAGACGTATAGATTATAAAAATATTAATGAAAACACAGTTTTAGGTCAATATACATCTGGTGTTATTAATAATAATAATGTCCCTAGTTACTTAGAAGAAATATGTATTAATAATAAAAGTAATACTGAAACTTTTGTTGTTATAAAAGCAAATATTGATAATTGGCAATGGTTTGGTGTTCCATTTTATTTACGTACAGGAAAACGTATTAAAAAAAAAATTGCAGAAATTGTAATTTATTTTAAAAATTTACCTTTTAATTTATTTAATAAATTTAATAAAAAATTATTACAAAATAAAATAATAATTCGATTATATCCAAATGAAGGTATTGAAATTAAAATTTTTAATAAATTATCTGGTTTAAATAATAATTATAAATTAAGATCAACAAAATTAAATTTCAATTTTTATGAAAAAAAAAATATTCATAAATGTAATGCATATGAACTTTTAATTCTTGAAGCAATGTTAGGAAATCAATCTTTATTTGTAAGTGGTAATGAAATTAAAGAATCATGGAAATGGATAGATTTAATTATTAATAGTTGGAAAAAAAAAAAAATAAAACCTATTATTTATAAATCAGGTACTTGGGGACCAAAAGAATCTGATATTTTAATTCAAAAAGATGGTAGAAAATGGAATAAATAATTGATTAAATTTTAAAAAATTAAAAAGGGTTTTATAAATGTATGCAATTATTACTGACAGTAGTAAACAATATAAAATTAAAGAAAATCAAATTTTAAAAATCGAAAAAAAAAAAAAAAAAATTGGTGAAAAAATTATTTTTAAAAAAATTCTTTTATTTATTAAAAATAAAGTAATTAAAATTGGACACCCTTATATTAAAAATATTATGGTAGAAGCAAAAATTTTAAATCATAGTAAAAGTAAAAAAATAAAAATAATTAAATTTAAAAGAAGAAAAAATCAACGTAAAAAAATAGGTCATCGTCAAAATTATACAAATATTAAAATTATAAAAATAATTAATTAAGGATTTTAATGGCACAAAAAAAAGCAGGTGGATCAACTAAAAACGGTAGAGATTCTAAATCTAAAAGATTAGGAATTAAAAAATTTGGTGGTGAATTTGTTTTAGCTGGTAATATTATTGTTAAACAAAGAGGTAATAAATTTCATGCCGGTATAAATGTAGGATGTGCTAAAGATTATACCTTATTTGCTTTAAAAAATGGGAAAATACAATTTAAAAAAAAAGGATATAAAAAAAAAACATATATTATAATTAAATAATTTTATTAAATTAATTTAAAACGCCTGGCAATTTCCTACTCTCACATGAGGGTTCCTCACACTACCATCGGCGATACAATATTTCACTTCTGAGTTCGGAATGGGATCAGGTGGTACTATTGTGCTATTATTGCCAGGCAAACAAATTTATAAAAATAAAATTAATAATTTTTACAAAATTATTAAAATTATTAAAATTATTAAAATTATTAAAATTATTAAAATTATTAAAATTATTAAAATTATTAAAATTATTAAAATTAAAGTTAAGCCTCACGGTTCATTAGTATTGGTTAGCTCAATATATTACTATACTTACACACCCAACCTATCAACGTCTTAGTCTAAAACGTTCCTTTAGGAACCATAAAAGGTTCTGGGAAGACTTATCTTGAGGTAAGTTTCGCACTTATATGCTTTCAGCGCTTATCTTTTCCACACTTAACTACCGGGCAATACCATTGGCATGATAACCCGAACATCAGCGGTGTGTTCACTCCGCTCCTCTCGTACTAGGAGCAAATCCTCTCAATCTTCCAACGCCCACGGCAGATAGGGACCGAACTGTCTCACGACGTTCTAAACCCAGCTCGCGTACCACTTTAAATGGCGAACAGCCATACCCTTGGGACCTACTGCAGCCCCAGGATGTGATGAGCCGACATCGAGGTGCCAAACACCGCCGTCGATATGAACTCTTGGGCGGTATTAGCCTGTTATCCCCGGAGTACCTTTTATTCGTTGAGCGATGGCCATTCCATACAGAACCACCGGATCACTAAGACCTGCTTTCGCATCTGCTCGAGTTGTCACTCTCGCAGTTAAGCTAGCTTATGCCTTTGCACTAAAATTACGATTTCTGACCGTAATTAGCTAACCTTTGTGCTCCTCCGTTACTCTTTAGGAGGAGACCGCCCCAGTCAAACTACCCACCAGACATTGTCTTTATTCCAGATAATGGAATTAAGTTAGATTATTAAACATTAAAGGGTGGTATTTCAAGATCGGCTTAATTAAAACTTGCATTTTAAATTTAAAGCCTCCCACCTATCCTATACAATAATAATTAAAAATCAATATCAAGCTATAGTAAAGGTTCACGGGGTCTTTCCGTCTTGCCGCGGGAATACTGCATCTTCACAGCAAATTCAATTTCACTGAGTCTCAGGTGGAGACAGTCTGGCCATCATTACGCCATTCGTGCAGGTCGGAACTTACCCGACAAGGAATTTCGCTACCTTAGGACCGTTATAGTTACGGCCGCCGTTTACTGGGGCTTCGATCAAAAGCTTTGTATTTCTACTAACTCTATCAATTAACCTTCCAGCACCGGGCAGGCGTCACACCGTATACTTCCACTTACGTGTTTGCACAGTGCTATGTTTTTATTAAACAGTTGCAGCCAGCTATTATCTGCGACTAGATTCAGCAATTTTCGTTTAGAATTTCACTTAATACTAGCATGTCTTCTCCCGAAGTTACGACATCATTTTGCCTAGTTCCTTCACCTGAGTTCTCTCAAGCGCCTTAGTATTTTCTACTTAACTACCTGTGTTGGTTTAAGGTACGGTTTTATTTTTATTTTTGTTTTAAAGTTTTTCTTGTAAGTATGGCATCAATTAATTTATCATTAATTATAATGATTATTTATCACATCTTAAAATTAATATTTCTACATGCTTAAACCAAGACAACCGTCGCTTGGATAATTTAGCCTTCTTCGTCACTTTTTAAACAATAAAAATAAAGTACAGGAATATTAACCTGTTATTCATCGATTACGCTTTTCAACCTCACCTTAGAAACCGACTTACCCTACCTTGATTAACATTGGATAGGAAACCTTAGTTTTTCGGCGAGCAGGTTTTTCACCTGCTTTATCGTTACTTATGTCAGCATTCGCACTTCTGATACCTCCAGAAAATTTTACAATTTTCCTTCAACAGCTTACAGAACGCTCCTCTACCTAACAATATATAATATTGTTACCACAGCTTCGGTATATAGTTTAGCCCCGTTACATCTTCCGCGCAGGTTGACTCGACCAGTGAGCTATTACGCTTTCTTTAAATGATGGCTGCTTCTAAGTCAACATCCTGGTTGTTTATGCCCTCCCACATCGTTTTCCACTTAACTATAATTTAGGGACCTTAGCTGGTGGTCTGGGTTGTTTCCCTTTCCACAACGAATGTTAGCACTCGCTGTGTGTCTCCCATGATAAAATTATTCGATATTCGGAGTTTGCAACGGTTCAAAAGTCGGTAAACTCCTTACCCGAAACAGTGCTCTACCCTCGAAAATAAATTGCATGAGGCGCTACCTAAATAGCTTTCGAGGAGAACCAGCTATATCCCGGTTTGATTAGCCTTTCACCCCTAACCACAAGTCATCTGCTAATTTTTCAACATTAGTCAGTTCAGTCCTCCAATTAGATTTAATTAATTTTCAACTTGCTCATGGTTAGATCACCGGGTTTCGGGTCTACATCTTGAAACTATACGCCCATTTAAGACTCGGTTTCCCTTTGGCTCCCCTATATGGT
>CP116499.1:175000-221413 GCA_030849405.1 Candidatus Psyllophila symbiotica
TTTGTTAACAATTTTTAAAATCTATTTTTAAATTTACATGTTTACTTATTGTATCTAAAAAATTTTATTTATCTCTGTTAGAGATATTTTCTATGAGTGCCCATATAAATTTTATAAAATATTTAATAATTATTATTTTAATAAAACAAACTAATTTTAAAAAAAATAAATACAATGTCAATAAATTAATATATTTAATTAAATTAAATAACTTGTTTTTATAATTTTATTTTTAAAAATATTAATAATTTTATTAAAATAAAAATATATCATATTTAAAATATTTAAAATATTTGAAATTATTTATTGCTAATTTTAAATATAATATTATAATTTATTTATAAATTAGGGTCGTTAGCTCAGTTGGTAGAGCAGTTGACTTTTAATCAATTGGTCGCAGGTTCAAATCCCGCACGGCCCATAATTATTTATTAAAAAAAAATAACTTTTTTTTGGAGTTAAAATGAAATTTAATATTATAAGAGAAAATTTTTTAAATAATTTTTACCAATTAAATTTATTAACAAATATTAATAATATATATATATATAATAATATTTTATTAAAAATAAAGAACAATACTTTATTAATTATTAATGCTAATCAAGATATAGAAATAATATCCAAAATTAAATTAAATGGAAAAAATGAAGATGGAAATATAACAGTTTCTACAAATAATTTTATAAATATATTAAAAAATCTACCAAAAAAATCAAATATATTAATTGAACTAAAACAAAATTTATTAATTATAAAATATAAAAAAATTAAATTTTGTCTATCAACATTACCAGCTTGTAATTTTCCAAATACAGATAAATGGATAATTAAAAATAAATTAGAATTTAAATTAAATCAATATATATTTAAAAACCTTATTGAAAATACATATTTCGCTATGTCAAATAATAATTTTGAATATTATTTAAATGGTATTCTTTTGGAAACTAAAAATAATATAGTTAAATGTACAGCTTCAGATGGTTATAGATTATCAATTTCTACTTTTAATATTAATGAAGATTTACCTTTTTGTAAAATAATTATACCGAAAAAAGGAATAAATGAAATTATTAAATTTTTAAAAAATGGTAATATAAAATTAGAAATAGGTAAAAATAATATACGTATGTATGGTAAAAATTTTATTTTTACTTCTAAATTAATAAATGGAAATTACCCTAATTATGAAAATTTATTAAAAAACCAAAATGGTAAAAATTTTGAAATAAATTCTGATAATTTTAAAAAAGCTTTAAAAAGAGTTTCTATTTTAATAAGTGAAAAATTTAATGTTGTATATTTAACATTAAACAATAATCTTTTAAAAATTAAAACAAGAAAACCACCAAAAGAAATTGCTGAAGAAATTATAAAAATAAAATATAAAGGACCTAAAATAAAAATTGGTATTAATTTAAATTATATTTTACCAATATTAAATTTTTTAAAAAAAAAAAATATTAACATATTAATTAAAAGTTTAGATAATAGTATACAAATAACTTATATTAATAATAATATTAAATATTTACACATTATAATGCCAGTAATAATATAAAAAATAAATTTATTTATTTTCAATAATTTTTTTTAATTCATTAGTATTATAAAGATATTTTATAATATCATAACCTCCAATAAATTTTTTATTTATCCATATTTGAGGAAAAGTTGGCCAATTTGAATATTTAATTAATTCTAATTTTATTAATGGATTATTTAAAATATTAACATAAGCAAATTTATTACAACATTTAAATAAAATTTTAACTGCTTTTTTTGAAAAATTACAAGCTGGATTATCAGGTGTTCCTTTCATATATATTAAAACTAAATTATTATTTATTTGATGTTTAATTTTTTTAAAAATTGTCATTAATATAATTTGTTAAAATAATAAATATAATTTAAAAATAATAATATATAAAATAAAATTACATTATTTGAAATTATAAAATTACTTTAGTAACTACACCTGCACCTACAGTTTTACCACCTTCTCTTATTGCAAAACGTAAACCAACATTCATAGCTATTGGGTTAATTAAAGTAACTATCATTTTAATATTATCACCAGGCATAACCATTTCAATGTTACTTTTTGTAAATTCAATATTACCTGTTACATCAGTAGTTCTAAAATAAAATTGTGGTTTATAACCTTTAAAAAAAGGAGTGTGTCTACCACCTTCATCTTTATTTAATATATAAACTTCTGATTCAAATACAGTATGAGGTTTAATAGAACCAGGTTTAGCTAATACTTGACCTCTTTCTATATCTTCTCTTTTAATTCCACGTAATAATACTCCAATATTTTCACCAGCTCTACCTTCATCTAATAATTTTCTAAACATTTCAACACCTGTACAAATTGATTTAACTGTTTTTTTTATACCTATTATTTCAATTTCATCACCTATTTTAATAATTCCTTTTTCAACTCTACCTGTTACTACAGTACCTCTTCCAGAAATAGAAAAAACATCTTCAATAGGTAATAAAAAATCTTCTTCTATTAATCTTTTAGGATTAGGAATATAAGAATCTAAATAATTTGAAAGTTCAATAATTTTATTTGACCATTTATTATTACCTTCTAATGCTTTTAATGCTGATCCTCTAATTACAGGTGTTGTTTCTCCTGGAAAATTATATTGTGTTAAAAGTTCTCTTACTTCCATTTCTACTAATTCTAAAAGTTCTTCATCTTGAACCATATCACATTTATTTAAAAAAACTATAATATAAGGAACACCAACTTGTCTACTTAATAAAATATGTTCTCTAGTTTGAGGCATTGGCCCATCAGTTGCTGCTACTACTAAAATCGCACCATCCATTTGTGCTGCACCAGTAATCATATTTTTAACATAATCTGCATGTCCTGGACAGTCGACATGTGCATAATGTCGAATTTGAGTATTATATTCTACATGTGAAGTATTAATTGTAATACCTCTAGCTTTTTCTTCTGGAGCATTATCAATTTGATCAAATGCTTTAGCTATACCACCATATTTTTTAGATAATACTGTTGTTATTGCTGATGTTAAAGTAGTTTTACCATGATCAACATGACCTATAGTTCCTACATTTAAATGTATTTTTTTACGTTCAAATTTCTCTTTTGACAATTTATAATCCTTTTTTTATAAAATTTTAATTTAATTAATTAAACTTATATTATATTTTAAAAAAAAATTGAAAATTAAAAATTTAATTATATAATAAAATTATTTATAACCTCTTTTCTCAATAATTTTTATTGATATATTATTAGGAATTAAATCATATTTAATAAACTCCATAAAATAAATTGCTCTACCTTTTGTTAATGATCTTAAATTAGTTGCATAACCAAACATTTCAGATAAAGGTACTTCAGCATAAATAATTACATTATTTAAAATATTTGTTTGACCTTTTAAAATACCTCTTCTTCTACTTAAATCTCCAATAACATCTCCTATATGTTTTTTTGGTGTTTCAACTTCTACTTTCATAATTGGTTCAAGTAATACAGGGTTTGATTTTTTAAATCCATTTTTAAAAGCCATAGAGGCTGCTACTTTAAAAGCTATCTCCGAAGAATCTACATCATGATAAGATCCATAATGTAATCTAATTCCAATATTTACAACTGGATATCCAGCTAATGGACCTGATTTTAATTGTTCTAAAATTCCTTTTTTAATAGCAGGTATATATTCATTAGGAATAACACCTCCTTTAATATCATTAATAAATTCATATCGATTAGAATATAAAGTTTTATTTAATGGATAAATATCAATAATTACATGACCATATTGACCTCTACCTCCAGTTTGTTTAATATATTTTGCTTCAACATTAGTACTTTTTTTTTTAATAGTTTCACGATAAGCTACTTGAGGTTTTCCTATATTTGCTTCAACATTAAATTCTCTTTTCATTCTATCTATTATAATATCTAAATGTAATTCACCCATTCCAGATATTATTGTTTGGTTTGATTCTAAATCTATATAAACACGAAATGAAGGATCTTCTTTTGCTAAACGATTTAAAGCTATACTCATTTTTTCTTGATCTATTTTTGTTTTTGGTTCTACTGCTATTGAAATTACTGGTGTTGGAAAATCTATTTTTTCTAAAATTATAGAATTATTAATATCACATAACGTATCTCCTGTTGTAACATTTTTTAAACCAATAGCAGCAATTATATCACCAGTAAATACTTTTTTAATTTCTTCTCTTTTATTAGCATGCATTTGTAAAAGACGTCCAAATCTTTCACGTATTAATTTTGTTGAATTTAAAATAATATCACCAGAATTAATATAACCTGAATATACTCTTAAAAATGTTAAATTACCAACATAAGGATCATTTATAATTTTAAATACCAAAGCTGAAAAAGGTTCATTATCATTTGATAATCTTTTTATTTTTTTTTTATTTTTATCTATACCACTTATATATTTAATATCTTTAGGTGATGGTAAAAAATCAATTATTGAATCTAATAAAAGTTGAACACCTTTATTTTTAAATGCTGAACCACATGTAATTAAAGTTATTTCATTATTTAAAACACGTTTTCTTAAAGCTTTTTTAATTTCAATTTCATTAATTATATTACCATCTAAATATTTTTGCATTAATTGTTCAGATATTTCAACTGCATATTCTATTAATTTTTTATTCCATTTTTTAGATATTTTTTCCATATCATTTGGAATATTTTCATATTTAAATGTAATACCTAAATCTAAATTATTCCATATAACAGCTTTCATTTTAATTAAATCAATAACACCAATAAATTTTTCTTCTTTTCCTATAGGTAATTGTAACAATACAGGTTCTGAACATAAACGTGTTTTAATTTGTTTAACAACTTTAAAAAAATCAGCACCAATTCTATCCATTTTATTTATAAAAGCAATACGTGGTACTTTATATTTATTAGCTTGTTTCCATACAGTTTCAGATTGAGGTTGTACACCTCCTACTGAACAATATACCATTATTACTCCATCTAAAATACGCATAGAACGTTCTACTTCAATAGTAAAATCAACATGACCTGGAGTATCAATTATATTAATTTTATGTGGTTTAAATTGTTTATTCATTCCTGACCAAAATGTAGTAGTAGAAGCAGCTGTTATTGTAATACCTCTTTCTTGTTCTTGAACCATCCAATCCATAGTAGCTGCTCCATCATGTACTTCACCTATTTTATGATTAACACCAGTATAAAATAAAATTCTTTCAGTAGTTGTAGTTTTACCAGCATCTATATGTGCACTAATACCAATATTTCTATAATATTCAATTGGTGTTTTTCTAATCATTTTATTTCCTTTAATTTAATAAATTTTATAAAATATTACCATTTAAAATGAGCAAAAGCCTTATTTGAATCAGCCATTTTATGAACATTTTCTCTTTTTTTAAATGCTAAACCTTTATTATTTGATGCATTAAATAATTCATTTGATAATTTTAATGACATTGTTTTTTCTTTACGTTTATAAGCAGCTTCAATAATCCATCTCATAGCTAATGTATTTCTTCGTTTTAAATTTACTTCAATAGGTATTTGATAAGTAGATCCTCCTATACGTCTAGATTTAACTTCAACAACAGGACCTATATTATGAATAGCTTTTTTAAATACATTTAAAGAAAATTCATTAGTCAAATTTATTAAATTATTTAAAGCATTATATACAATAAATTGTGCTATTGTTTTTTTACCATTTTTCATAATTATATTAATAAATTTAGTTAATAATTTAGATTTAAACAAAGGATCTGGAAAAATTTTACGTTTAATAATATTTTTTCTACGTGACATAAAACTCCAATAATTTTATAATTAAAAAATTTAATTTATTTTTTTTTAACACCATATTTAGAACGTGATTTTTTTCTATTTTTAACACCCGCACAATCCAATGAACCTCTAATAGTATGATATCTAACACCAGGTAAATCTTTAACTCGTCCACCTCTAATTAATACAACTGAATGTTCTTGTAAATTATGTCCTTCTCCACCTATATATGATGTTACTTCAAAACCATTGGTTAAACGAACTCTACAAACTTTACGTAATGCTGAATTAGGTTTTTTAGGAGTAGTAGTATAAACTTTAATACAAACTCCTCTTTTTTGAGGACAATTTTTTAATGCAGGGACATTACTTTTATTAATTTTAAAAAATCTTTTTTTTTTAATTAATTGATTAATAGTAACCATAATAAACCTTTAATAATATATTTAAATACAATAATTATTAATAAAAATTATATTTTAAAAAAAAATAAATAATTTTAAAAAAAATGTCAAGTTTTAATTTTATTTATAAATTTATTAAATAAATTTATAAAAATATTTAATAATAATCATGAATATGATTTTAAGTATATATTTTTAAAAAGGATAAAAATGTCTAAAATTAAAAAAATAATATCACGCGAAATTTTAGATTCTAGAGGTTTTCCAACAGTAGAAACTGAAGTTCATTTAAAAAGTGGTTATGTAGGTATAGCTTCTGTACCTTCTGGTGCATCTACTGGTTCTTATGAATCATTAGAATTAAGAGATAAAAATAAATTAAGATTTTTAGGTAAAGGTGTATTAAAATCAGTAAATATAGTTAATAATATTATTTCGAAATTACTAATAGGTAAAAATTCTATAAATCAACGTAATATAGATAATTTAATGATAAAATCAGATGGAACAAATAATAAATCAAATTTTGGTGCTAACTCAATATTAAGTGTTTCTTTAGCTAATGCTAAAGCAGCTTCATATTATAAAAGAATACCTTTGTATGAACATATATCTGAACTAAATAATACAAGTAAAAAATTTACAATGCCTTTACCTATGATTAATATAATAAACGGTGGAAAACATGCAAATAATAATATAGATATTCAAGAATTTATGATACAACCTATAAATGCAAAAACCTTTAAAAATTCAATAGAAATTAGTGCAAAAATATTTCATAATTTAGGTAAAATTTTAAAATATAAAAAAATGATTACTTCAGTTGGAGATGAAGGAGGGTATGCACCTAATTTAAATTCAAATGATGAAGCTTTTAATTTAATTTTAAAAGCTATAAAAATTTCAGGATATAAATTAGGTAAAGATATTACTTTAGCTATTGATTGTGCAGCATCAGAACTATATAATAATGGTAATTATATTATTAAAAAAAATAATAATATAAAAAAATTTAAATCTAAAAGTTTTAGTAAATTTTTAAAAAAATTAACTGAAAAATATTCAATATTATCAATTGAAGATGGTTTAAATGAAAATGATTGGGAAGGTTTTAAATATCTAACAAAAATTTTAGGAAATAAAATACAAATTGTAGGAGATGATTTATTTGTTACAAATCCAAAATTATTAAAAAAAGGTATTATTAATAATGTAGCTAATTCTATTTTAATTAAATATAATCAAATTGGAACTTTAACTGAAACTTTAAAAACAATTAAAATTGCTAAAAAATTTGGTTATACAACTATTATATCACATAGATCAGGAGAAACTGAAGATACAACGATTTGTGATTTAGCTGTTGGTACTTCAGCAGGTCAAATTAAAACTGGTTCTATTAATAGAACTGATAGAATTGCTAAATATAATAGATTAATTAGAATAGAAGAAGTATTAAAAAAAAAAGCATTATTTAATGGTATAAAAGAAATTAAAAATCAAAATTAATAAATTTAATATAAATAAATATAAAATTATTGTTTAAAAAAATTTTTAAGAATATTAGAACATTTATTAATTAAAATACCTGATTTAATTTTAATTATATTTTTGATGTATATATTATTATAAATATTTTTTAAAAAATTAATAGAACCAATTTTATTACAAGAAGCTCCATAAACTAATTTTTTAATTTTACTATTATATATAGCTCCAATACACATCAAACATGGTTCTAATGTAACATACATTGTTATATTTAAGTTTTTATTTAAAAATTCTTTACTTTTTCTTAATACAATAATTTCAGCATGAGCTATTGAATCATTTTTAGTAATAATTTTATTATAAGATTTACTAATAATTTTATTTTTAAATACAAGTATAGAAGCAACTGGTACTTCTTTATTTTTAAAAGCATTTAATGATAATTTATAAACTTTATTCATCCAATATAAATCATTATATTTCAATTTTTTTTAAAAAAATATTTTATAATTAAATTTAAAATTAATAATTTATATTTTATTTATTTAATCTTAAATATAATCTAATTAAAATATTTCCAATTATTTTAAATTTTTTAATATACCAATTTTTAGGTATTTTAATTATATAATTTTTTTCAGATTCTATGTAAATTATCGTTTTTGTTGATAAATATTTATTTTTTTCTAATAAATAAATTGTTTTATTTAGTAAATTTTTATAAAAAGGAGGATCTAAAAAAACAATATTAAAACGAATTAAACTTTTTTTTTTTAACCATTTAATTACATTTGAATTAATAATATATTTATTATATTTAAATAAAGTTAAATTTTTTTTTAATCTTTTAAATAATTTAAAATTTTTTTCTATAAAAATTACTAATTTTGAATATCTAGATAAAGCTTCTATACCTAAAGAACCACTACCAGCAAAGCAATCTAAACATTTTGAATTTTTTAAAATAGGATTAATCCAATTAAATAATTTTTTTTTAATAATATGAATTGTTGGTCTTAAATTATAATCATTGTAAACATATAATTTGTAATTTTTCCATTTACCTCCTATAATAATAATTTTTTTCATAATTTATAATTATTAACATTCAATATTTTCAAAAAGTTTTTTAGAAAAAATAACTTTTTCATTTTGTTTTTTATTAATTAAAACATTATTTTTATTTATATTATAAATATTTAATATAAATATTTTATTTTTATTAGTAATAATAAAAATATTATCTTTATTATTATAATTTATAATAAAAATTATTTTTTTTTTAATATTAAAATTATTAATTTTTTTTTTTTTAATTTTATAATAATTATAATTTGTTATAATTAAAAAATTTTCTATTTTTTTATTTTTAATTATAATAGAAATTATTTTATCTGTTTTTTCTAAAAATATTTTTTTTAAATTTAATGTATTTTTTATTTTTTTAATAAATATATTTAATACTTTACCATATGATGAAAATAAAATAATTTCATTGTTTAAATTAACAGTATTAAAATTAATTACTTCATCTTTTTTATGTAAATTAATTAATTTTAAACCTTTAAAATTAATATTTAAAAGTTCTTTAAATTTTATTTTTTTTAAAAAACCATTTTTTGTTGTAATAATTATGTAATCATATTTTTTAATACTATTTGTAGATATAATAATATTTATATATTCTTTTTTTTTAATTTTTAGAATTTCATTAATATTATAATTATTTTTTTTAAAATTATAATTTATTAAATATTTAACTTCTATTAAATAACAAAATCCTAAATTAGAAAAAAATAAAA
This sequence comes from Candidatus Psyllophila symbiotica, assembly GCA_030849405.1. Classification (GTDB taxonomy): domain Bacteria; phylum Pseudomonadota; class Gammaproteobacteria; order Enterobacterales; family Enterobacteriaceae_A. The sequence continues at coordinate 184,540 of CP116499.1, forward strand.
GATTTTCATAGATATTTGTAAATATAAAACAACGTATTAAATCTTTATATTTTTTTTTTTTAATTTTATTTGAAGTTATTTTAATGCAATTAATATAACCTTTATAAGAAATATAAATTAATATATTTTTATTTAAAATAACTTTATTATTTTTAAGATCAAAATTACTATACTTAATTTTTGTACGTCTATGATCTCCAAATTTTTTTTTAATATATATTAATTCTTCAGTAATAATATTTATTAAATATTTTTTTTTTTTTAAAATCATTAATAAATTAATACTTTTATAAATTAATTTCTTATATTCATTAATTAAGTTATTATATTCTATTTTAGTTAATTTATGTAAACGTAAATTTAAAATAGAATTTATTTGTTTTTTAGAAAAAAAATATTTTTTTTTTATAATATTTTTATTATTATTATTTATTAAAAGCTTTTTTGAATATTTTATTAAAATAAAAATTTTATTAAAATTCCAAAAATTATGTTTTAATAATATTTCTGCTTGTTTTAATGTTTTTGTTTTTTTTAATATTTTAATTATTATTTTAATATTTATTAAAGCAATAATTAAACCTTCTAAAATATGTATTCTTTCTTTAATTTTATCTAATAAAAATTTTGTTCTTTTAATTACTATTTCTTTACGATGATTTAAAAAATACTCTAAAATGTTTTTAATATTTAATAATTTAGGTTGTCCTTTACATAATGCTACCATATTTATATTAAATGAAATCTCTAATTTTGTTAATAAATACAATTTTTTTAAAATTAATTTAGGTATTATATTTTTTTTAAGTTCAATAACTATTCTCATACTATTTTTATTTGATTCATCTTTTAATTTATTAATACCTTTTATTAAATTTTTATTTATTAATATTGATATTTTTTTAATTAAACATGATTTATTTACTTGATATGGAATTTCTTTTATTATAATATTTTTTCTTTTATTTATTAAATTTTTTTCTATTTTAATTTTTGCTCTTACTAAAATTTTTCCTATACCAGTTTTATAAGATTTTTTAATTTCTTCAACTCCATATATTATAGCTGAAGTAGGAAAATCAGGTCCTGGTATATATTTCATTAATTTTTCAATAGTTATATTTTTATTATTAATATAAATTAAACAAGCTTTTATAACTTCAGATAAATTATGAGGAGGGATATTAGTAACCATTCCAACAGCAATTCCAGAAGAACCATTTATTAATAAATTTGGTATTTTTGAAGGTAAAATGATAGGAATATAACTAGTATTATCATAATTTGGTATAAATTTTACTGTATTTTTATCTAAATCAGATAATAATTCATATGAAATTTTTGACATCCTGATTTCAGTATACCTCATAGCAGCAGCGTTATCTCCATCAATAGAACCAAAATTACCTTGACCATCAATTAAAGTATATCTTAAAATAAAATTTTGAGACATTCTAACAATTGAATCATATACAGCTTTATCACCATGAGGATGATATTTACCAATTACATCACCTACAATTCTAGCAGATTTTTTATATAATTTATTCCAATTATTATTCATTTTATACATTGCATATAAAATTCTACGATGTACTGGTTTTAAACCATCTCTAACATCTGGTAATGCTCTACAAATAATAACTGACATAGCGTAATCAAGGTATGATTTTTTAAGTTCTTTTTCAATAGATATTTTTTTTTTATGAATATTAATTATAATTTCCTTTTAAAAGTTTTTTTTTTTTTAAAAAAATTTTTTTTATAATATTAAAATTAAATTAAATTTATAAAATATAATTTATTTATTTAATTATTAAGCCGGTTTAGCTCAGTAGGTAGAGCAACTGATTTGTAATCAGTGGGTCACCAGTTCAATTCCGGTAACCGGCATAAATATAAATTAGGTGGAATTCCCGAGTGGTTAAAGGGAGCAGACTGTAAATCTGCCGTCTTAGACTTCGTAGGTTCGAATCCTACTTCCACCATTTATTTAAATATTAATTTAAATTAATATTTAACGCGGGTATAGTATAAAGGTATTACATTAACCTTCCAAGTTAATTATATGGGTTCAATTCCCATTATCCGCTTATTTTATATTTTAAATAAAAAAAATTTGTTTAAAATATTTTATAAAAATTAAAGCATTTTAAATTTAATTATTAAAAAACAATTTATATTATTTAATAAAAAATTATGAAAAATATTAATATTATTAATAAAATTAATTTAATATTAAATAAAAAAAAAAATACAATATTACTAATAATACTATTTTTAAATATATTATTTTTAAATAAATTTAATAGTATTAAAAATACATTATTAAATTTAATAATTATATATATAAATTTTATAATAATTATTAAAAAAATAAATAAAAAAAAAATAAGTATACTTTTAAATGAAATATATTTTGAAATTAATAAAATTTTTTGGGTATCATATATAGAAACATTTAAAAATACTTTTATTATAACTATAATAATAATTTTATTTTCTTTAATTTTATATTTTTTTGATAATATTATATTTTATTTAATAAATTCTATAATTAATATGTAAAATTAAATTATGGAGTAATTTTATGATTAAAAAAATAAATTCTTTTTTAAAATTACAAGTTTTAGCTGGTATGGCAAATCCTACACCTCCTGTTGGTCCAGCATTAGGTCAAAAAGGAATAAATATTATGGATTTTTGTAAAAAATTTAATAATATGACTAATAAATTTGAAAAAGGAACACCAATTCCAGTTATTATTACAGTTTATTCAGATAAATCTTATAAATTTATTATTAAAACACCTCCTACGGCTTTTTTATTAAAAAAATCCGCAGGTATTAAATTAGGATCTAAAAAACCTAATAAAGATATAATTGGTAATATTACTTATTCAAAAATTAAAAAAATAGCAAAAATTAAATCAATAGATATGACAGGATCTAATATAAAAGCTATAAGCAAATCAATTATAGGAACAGCTATATCTATAGGTTTAACTGTTAAAGGATAATATAATGGAAAAAAAAAAAAGAATTAATTTTATAAAAAAAAAAATAAATTTAAATAAAGAATATAATATTCAAGATGCAATTAATATTTTAAAAAAAAATAGTATTACAAAATTTAAAGAAAGTTTAGATGTATCAATTAATCTTGGTATAGATAATAAAAAAAAAAAACAAAATATATCTGGTAGTGTATTTTTACCTTATGGTAAAGGAAAAATAACAAAAATTGCAGTTTTTGCAAATGGTTTGCAAGCTAAATATGCTAAAAAAGCAAAGGCTGATTATATTGGAATGGAAGATCTTGCTGAAAAAATTATTAAAAAAAAAATAATATTTGATATAATAATATCATCAAAAGAAACATTACCATTAGTAAATAAATTAAATAAAATAATAGGACCGAAGGGATTAATGCCAAATTTAAAATTTGGAACTTTAACTAATAATATATATAATGCAGTTAAAAAATTTAAATTTGGACAAATTATTTATAAAAATGACAAAAACGGAATTATACATTCTACTATAGGAAAAATAACTTTAAATACATTTTATTTAAAAGAAAATTTAAAAACATTATTACTAAAATTAAAAAAAGAAAAACCTAAAGAAATAAAAGGAATTTATATTAAAAAAATAACTTTATCTACTACAATGGGTATAGGTTTAGTTATTAAAAAAAAATAAATTATTAAATAAAATTAAAATATTTATTTAAAAATATGAAAAAAATTTTTTGTTTATATTTTAAACAATTTAAAAATGGTTTTAATGAACAAATATATCCAGGAAATTTAGGTAAAAAAATATTTAAAAAAATATCAAAAAAAGCATGGTTAAAATGGCTTAAAATTCAAACAATTTTAATTAATGAAAATAATTTAAATATGTCAAATATTAAAGATTTTAAAAAAATAGAAAATAAAATGATTAAATTTTTATTTAAAAAATAAAATATTATTTAAAATTTCCTCCTTATTAAAATAAGGAGGTATTAAAAAATAATTTTTTATTCATTTAAAAAACTAATTAAAATATCAGAACGACTAGGATGTCTTAATTTTTTTAAAGCTTTAGCTTCAATTTGTCTAATACGTTCACGAGTGACATCAAATTTTCTACCAACTTCTTCAAGTGTATAATCAGATTTCATATTAATACCAAATCTCATACGTAATACTTTTGATTCTCTAGCTGTAAGACTAGATAATATTTTGTTTGTTGTTTTTTTTAAATTATTAGAAGCAGCTTTTTTAAATGGTGAAATTATTTTATAATTTTTAATAAAATTATAAATATTTATATTATTATTTTCATTTATTGGTGCATCTAAAGATATAGGTTCTTTAGATATTTTTAAAATTTTTATAATTTTTTTTTCAGAAATAGATATACGTAAAGCTAATTCTTTTGGTGTAGGTTTAATTCCTGTTTTTTTAAATATTTTTTTTTTGATTTTATTTATTTTACTTATAGTTTCAATCATATGTATTGGTATACGAATAGTTCTAGCTTGTTCAACTATTGCTCTTGATATCGTTTGTCTAATCCACCAAGTAGCATATGTTGAAAATTTATATCCTCTACGATATTCAAATTTATCAACTGCTCTTATTAAACCTACGTTACCTTCTTGAATTAAATCTAAAAATTGTAATCCATTATTATTATATTTTTTAGCTATTGAAATAACCAAACGTAAATTTGATTTAATTATTTTTTGTTTTGCGTTTTTAATTTTTTTAATACCTTGTTTTATTTTAAAATTAATAAATTTTATTTTTTTAATTTTAATACCTATATTTTTTTCAATATTATACATTTTAGTAATGATATTTAATATATATTTATTTTTTTTAAATAATACTTTAGACCAATATTTTTTTTTATTTATTTCATTTTGTATACAGTTATAGTCTGATTCAAAATTTCTAAATAAATAATAAAATAAAAAAAATGGCATTTTACATTTATTAATAAATATTTTTATTATTTTTTTTTCTTCTTTTTTAATAATTTTACTTTTTAAATTAATTTTATATATAACATTATTAACTATTTGTGGATTTAATTTAATTTTTTGAAAATTTTTAGTTAAATTATATTTTTCTTTAATATTATATATTGAATTTTCTTTATTATTTATAATATAAAAACGTATTTTATCATAAATTATTTTAAAATTATTAAATATTTTATTTGATAAATTGAAATTAATTTCTTGATCTAAATCTATTTTTTTATTTTTTTTATTTATATTATATATTTTATCTTTTTTTTTAGTTTTTTTTTTTTTAATTATATTTTGCTTTATATATTTTTTTTTTTTTGTTCTTTTTTTATTTTTTCTTCTTTTTTGTATTAAATTAATATAAATATTTTTTTTTTTATTTGTTTTTTTTTCTATAAAACCAATAACAAAATTAGATAAATTTATATTACCATATTTAATATTATTAAATATTTCTAATATATAATAAATAAGTTTTGGATGTTTACTTAAATTAATTAATACTTGATCGATATTTTCCTCTATTTGTCTAAAAAGATCTATTTCTTCTTCTCTAGTTAATAAATTAACATCACCAATTTCTTTTATATATAAACGTATTGGATCATAAATTTGATCATTTTTTTCTATAGCATTATAAAAAATATTATTAAATATAATTTTTTTAGAAATTTTATTTATTTCTTTTTTTTTATTTTTAATATTAATAATTATTTTATCTAATTTAGTTACTGAATTTATTATTTTAATATTTATATTATTTATAATATTTATAATATTTTTTAACTTTATAGATTTAATTAATTTTAAAATTAATAAATTATTTATTTCATTGTATGTTAAATAACTTTTTATTTTACCTTTATTTATAAGTATTTGTATTTGTAATAATTGATTTTTATTTATTTGCATTTTAAAATAATTTAATAAATTAATAATTTAAAAAATTTAAAATTATTATAAATTATTTTATTTAAATTTAAATTAATATTAATATTTACTTTTTAATGTATATTACTTTTAAGTATAATATTATTTAGTAAATTTATTTGTTTTTTTTCTTTTAATTTCAAATTTTTATTATTAATTATTATTTTATTTATTTTTTTTTTAATTATTAAATTTAAAAAATTAATAATATTAGCTAAAAATTTTTTTTCAATTAATTTATTATTATTTAACATAATATTTTGATTTAATAAAATTTTAATTATTTTATTTGATTTTTTATTACGATAAATTTCTAATAATTGTCCAGTATTTATATTTGAATTTTTATTAATAACATTTAATAATTCTACAAATAAATTTAAACCTGGTATTTTTTTTTTAATTATATCTAATTTTTTAATTGAAGGTATTAATTTAGATAATTTCGGATTTTGTAATAATAAAGTAATCATATTTCTCATATTTGTTTTTTTAATTTTTTTTTCTTCTTTTTTTTTTTTATTTATTTTTATCCAATATTTTAATTGTGTATCATCTAATAAACCTAATTTAATACTTAATATTTTTCTTAAATTAATTTTAAGAAAATAACCTTTAATTTTTGAAATTAAATTAATAATTTTTATACTTAATTTAATTTTGTCATATATATTATTTAAATCTAAATTTAACATTATTTTTTTAAATAAAAAATCCGAGAATGATGTTGCGTTATTTATTCTTAAATTAAATTTTTTAATACCTTCTTTTTGAATTAATGTATCTGGATCTTTATTATTAGGTAAAAAAATAAATTTAATTTGTTTATTATCATTTATGTAAGGAATACATTTTTTTAATGAATACCAAGATGCTTTATTTCCAGCTAAATCACCATCATAACAAAATATAATAATTTTTGTTATATTAAATAATAATTTAATTTGGTAATTTTTTATAAATGTACCTAATAAAGCTACAACATAATTTATATTATTTTGTTTCAACATTATATAATCTATATATCCTTCAACAATTATAATAAATTCTATATTACGTTTATTAATTAATTTATATAAACCATACAAATTTTTACTTTTATTAAATATTTCTGTTTCTGGTGAATTTAAATATTTTGGAATATTATTATTTAAAATACGTCCTCCAAAACCAATTATTTTTTTATTTTTATTTTTAATTGGAAACATAATTCTATAACGAAATCGATCATAAATTTCATTTTTTTTAATAATAATCATACCCGTTTTTTTTAATAATTCAATATTTTCTTTACTATTAAAATTATTTAATATATTATTCTTTTCAAATAAAGAAAAACCTAAAGAAAATTTTTTAATTGTATTTTCTGTTAATCCTCTTTTTTTTAAATAATTTATTGCTTTAATTCCTTTTTTACTCCATAAATTTTTAATATATAAAATATTTATTTTTTCCATTATATTATATAATTTTTCTTTTTTATCTTTAACTTTATTTTCAATATATTCATTTTCATAAATTATATTTACACCATTAATTATTGATAATTCTTTAATACTTTCAATAAATGTAAGTTTTTCATATTTCATTAAAAAATCAATTGCATTACCATAATTATTACAACCAAAACAATAATAATATTGTTTATCATTATTTATAGTAAAAGAAGGAGTTTTTTCATTATGAAATGGACATAATGAAACATAATAATTTCCTTTTTTAATTACATTTATACTTTTATTAATTAAATTAATTAAATCAGTAATATAAATTAAGTTTTTAATAAAATTTTTAGAAATTTTTTTCATATTTTTATTTGTTATTAAATTAATAAAATTTTTTTTTAATAATATTTGTTAACATTTTTTTTTTAATATGTCTTTTAATTGCTGCAATCTTTTCTTTTTTTTTTTTAACGGTAGGTTTTTCATAAAATTCTCTTTTTTTTAATTCTGATAAAATTCCGGCTTTTTCACATGTTCTTTTAAAACGTCTTAAAGAAACTTCAAATGGTTCATTTTCTCTAATTTTAATTTTTGGCAATTTTATATCCTTATATATTTTACTCCTCCGACTGGACTTGAACCAGTGACATGCGGATTAACAGTCCGCTGTTCTACCAACTGAACTACAGAGGAATTTTAATAAATATAATAATTATAATAATTATTTTTAAAATGTCAATATTTTTTTTTAAAAAAAAATAATATTTTTAAAATTCATTATTATTTAAAAATATATTATATTTATATAAATAGGTAATTTTATATATTTTACATTATTAGTTAATCAAAAAAATATGAAAATATTAAGGAATTTATGATATATGAAATTTTAGAAAAAATATATAACTTTAATTTTATAAATAAATTAGAAAGTTTTAATTTATTTAATAAAATTTATAATAATAAATTAAATAAAAAACAAATTATTGCATTTATTATTAGTATTAAAATAAGAGGTTATTATATTGAAGAAATAATAGGAGCTATAAATTTATTGAATATTAAATCAAAAAAAAAAAAAAAAATAAATTTTAAATTTTGTGATATTGTAGGTATGGGTGGTGATAATATAAATAGTATTAATATATCAACAGCAAGTTCTTTAGTTGCTTCAATTTATGGTGTTAAAATTTTAAAACATGGTAATTATAGTATTTCTAGTATTTCTGGATCATTCAATATAATATCTAAATTTAATATAAATTTAAATTTTAATTTTTTACAAATAATTAATTTTTTAAAAAAATTTAATATATATTTTATAAATGCTACAAAATATAATAATATTTTTAATAATATTATATCAATAAGAAAAAAAATTAAAAGTAATACTATATTTAATATTATTGGACCTTTAATTAATCCTTTTAAACCTCCAATAATTTTAATTGGAGCAAATAATATTAAATTAATAATAATTATTATTAAAATATTGAAAATTTTTAAATATAAAAGTGCTGCTGTAATTTATGGCGGTGGTATGGATGAAGTATCAATTCATTCTAATACATATATAGCTGAATTTAACAAAAAAAAAATTAAAACTTATCAATTAACACCAAAAATAATTGGATTTAAAAAATATTCATTAAATAAAATTTTAAATTATAGTAATAAAAAAAATATTTTTTTAAATATTTTAAATGGTAAAGGAACTAATGCACAAAATAAAATTATATCTATGAATGTTAGTTTATTATTAAAATTATTAGGAAAAAATGATTTAATTAAAAATAATAAAACAATATTAAAAATTATTAAAAGTGGTTATATTTTAAATAAAATTGAGAAAATTTTTAAATAAAGAGAAATATTTTGGTTATACTTAATAAAATTATTTTAAATAAATTAAAATGGATTAAAAAATTTAAAAGAAAAAAACCTATTAATTCTTTTATATTTAATGTAAAAAAAAATGATAGAAATTTTTATAAATCTTTAAAATGTAATAAAACTGTTTTTATTTTAGAATGTAAAAAAGCATCACCTTCAAAAGGTATAATTAATAAAAAATTTAATATTAATAAAATTATTTGTATATATAAAAAATATGCAAATGCAATTTCTGTATTAACTGATAATAAATATTTTAAAGGAAATTTTAAATTTTTAAAAATAGCAAGTAAAAATACTAATTTACCTATTTTATGTAAAGATTTTATTATAGATGAATATCAAATTTATTTAGCTAGATTTTATAAAGCTAATGCAATTTTATTAATGTTATCAATATTAAGTGATGAAAAATATATAAAATTAAAATTGATTGCTGAAAATTTAAATATGAGTATATTAACTGAAGTTTTAACTAAAAAAGATTTAAAAAGAGCTATTAAATTAAAGTCAAATATTATAGGTATTAATAATAGAAATTTAAATGATTTAAGTATAAATTTAAAACGTACATTTAATTTGTCTATTAAAATACCTAAAAATATTATTATTATAAGTGAATCTGGAATTAATAATAATATTCAAATTAGAAAAATTAATAAATATGTTCATGGGTTTTTAATTGGTAGTTCATTAATGTCTAAGAAAAATTTAAATAATTCAATATATAAAATATTATTAGGAGAAAATAAAGTATGTGGTTTAACTAATAAAAAAGATATTAAATTAATTTATAAAAATGGAATAATTTATGGTGGTTTAATTTTTGTTAATACATCATTTAGAAAAATAAATATTAAAAAAGCATATAATATTATTCAAAATATAAATTTAAAATATATTGGGATTTTTAAAAATGAAAGTATTAATAATGTAATTAAAATATGTAAATATTTAAAATTATATGCTATTCAATTACATGGTAATGAAAATCAAAATTATATAAATATATTAAAGAAATTTTTGTTTTTAAAAACTCAAATATGGAAAGCTAAAAATGTAAATAAAAATAAATTTATTAAAAAATTAAAATTTATTCAAAAATATATTTATGATAATAAAAATGGTGGAACTGGTAAAAAATTTAATTGGAATTTAATTAAAAAAGAAGATAATTTAAATAATACTATTTTAGCAGGAGGTATAAATATTAAAAATTGTAATAAAGCTATAAATTTAGGTTGTATTGGATTAGATTTTAATTCAGGAATTGAAATTAAACCTAGGAAAAAAAATAAAACAATTTTAAATTCTCTTTTTAATATTTTAAGAAATTATTAATTTAAATAGATATATTAATTGATATAATAAATTAAATATTTTAAAATAATTATGAAAAATATATTAAATCCTTATTTTGGTTGTTTTGGAGGTCAATTTGTTCCACAAATTCTTATACCTCCTTTAAAAGAATTAGAACAATTTTTTTATAATTCATTAAATGATAAAATTTTTAAATTTGATTTTTTAAATTTACTTAAAAATTATGCTGGAAGACCAACACCTTTAACTTTATGTAAAAATATAACAAAAAAAACAAAAACTAAATTATATTTAAAGCGTGAAGATTTATTACATGGAGGTGCGCATAAAACAAACCAAGTTTTAGGACAAGCATTATTAGCAAAAAAAATGGGGAAAACTAAAATTATAGCTGAAACTGGTGCTGGACAACATGGAGTAGCATCTGCTTTTGCAAGTTCTTTATTAGGTTTAAAATGTAGAATTTATATGGGTGAAAAAGATATAAAACGTCAATTACCTAATGTTTTCAGAATGCGTTTAATGGGAGCTAAAGTTATACCTGTTAAAACAGGTTCTGCTACACTTAAAGATGCATGTAATGAAGCATTAAGATATTGGTCAAATAATTATAAAAATTCACATTATATGTTAGGTACTGTTGCAGGACCACACCCATATCCTACTATTGTTCGTGAATTTCAAAAAATAATAGGTAAAGAAACAAAAAAACAAATTATTAAAAAAGAAAAAAAATTACCTAATATAATTTTAGCATGTGTAGGCGGAGGTTCTAATGCTATAGGAATATTTACTGATTTTATTAATGAAAAAAAAGTTAAATTAATTGGTGTAGAACCTGCTGGTTTAAGTTTAGTTTCTAATAAACATGGTGCTCCTATAAATTGTGGTAATATTGGTATATATTTTGGTATGAAATCTTTAATTATGCAAACAAATGATGGTCAAATAAAAGAATCTTATTCTATTTCAGCAGGATTAGATTTTCCATCTGTAGGACCAGAACATTCTTTTTTAAATAATATAGGTAGAGTTAAATATACCACAATAACAGATAATGAAGCACTAGAGGCTTTTATTATTTTATCTCATTATGAAGGAATTATTCCAGCATTAGAATCTTCACATGCTTTAGCATATGCAATTAAAATAATATATAAATATCCCAAAAAAAAACAAATTATAATAGTTAATTTATCTGGACGTGGAGATAAAGATATATTTACTGTTTATAATGTTTTAGAAAAAAAAGGAATTTAAATGAATCGTTATAAAATATTATTTTCAAAATTAAAAAAAAAAAAAAAAATTGCTTTTATTCCATTTTTAATATTGGGTGATCCTAATATTTACATATCAATTAAACTTATTGATTTTTTTATTTCAAAAGGTATTAATGCATTAGAATTAGGAATACCATTTTCTGATCCATTAGCAGATGGAGAAATAATTCAAAAATCAATTTTACGTGCTTTTAATTCAAATATTACATTAAAAAAATGTTTTAAAATTATTTCTATTATAAGAAAAAAATATAATAATATACCTATAGGTATTTTAACTTACTCAAATTTAGTATTTTATAAAGGTATTAATAACTTTTATAAAAATTGTAAATTGTCTGGTATTGATTCAGTTCTTATTGCAGATTTACCTTTAGAAGAATCTAAATTATTTATTAAATCATCTAATATTTATAATATAAAACAAGTATTTATTTGTCCACTAAACTCTAATAATAATTTAATAAAACAAATTTCTTTAAAAAGTAAAGGTTATGTTTACTTATCTTCACGTTCTGGAGTTACTGGAACTGATTTTAAAAATAAAAAACCTGATATAAATATAATTAATAAATTAATAAAATATAATTCTTCTCCAATTATTCAAGGTTTTGGTATATTTAAACCTTCTCAAATAATTAATGCAATTAAAATGAAAATTTCAGGAATTATATCAGGTTCAGCTGTTATAAAAATTATAGAACAAAATCAAAAAAATTTATTTTTAATGTTTGAAAAATTAAATAAATTTATTAAAATTATGAAAAAAGCAACTTATTATAATTAATATAAATATTATATTTTAATTTTTAAACCTATTTTTTTAATAATTTTAAATAAATTTTTTTTTGCTATTTTTTTTGCTTTAATTGTTCCATAATAAATAATATCTTTTAAAAATTTTTTTTTTTCTCTAATATTATAATAATTTTCTTGTATTTTTCCTAAAAAATTAGCTATAATATTAGATGCTTCATTTTTAAAATCACTATAAATTTTATTGTTAAAATTATTTTTAAATTCATTTATTTTTATTCCTGTTAAACCTGATAAAATATTTAATATATTTAATAAACCTAAATTATTATCATGTTTAATTTTATAACATTTTTTTGAATCAGTTTTAATTAATCTTATTTTTTTAAAAATGTCTTTTTTTTTTTCTAATAAAAAAATAATATTATTTAAATTCTTATCAGATTTTGACATTTTTTTATTTGTTTCTTGTAAAGACATAATTCGATTTCCGTTTTTAAATATACATGGTTTAGGTATATTAAATATATTACCATAAATATTATTAAATTTATTTGCAATATTTCTACATAATTCAATATGTTGTTTTTGATCTAATCCTATTGGAACATAAGAAGTATTATATAATAAAATATCAGATGCCATTAATATAGGATAAAATAATATTCCAGTATTAATATTTTTTGAAATTTTTTTTTTTTTTTTAAATTGTATCATACGATTTAATTCTTTATAATTAGTATAACAATTTAATATCCAACTTAATTGTGTATGTTCATATATATTTGATTGTATAAATATAATACTTTTATTAGGATTAATACCACAAGCTAAATATAATGATAATGTATCTAAAATATTATTATTTATATTAAAATTATTTTTATATGTAGTTATTGAATGTAAATCAACAATACTAAAAAAACAATTATATTTTTTTTGCATTTTAACCCATTGTTTTATTACTCCAATATAATTTCCTATTGTTAATTTACCAGATGGTTGAATACCACTAAAAACAATTTTTTTTTCCATATTATTAATTTTTTAAAATATTTATAAAATTATTTATTTTAATTTAAATTTTTAAATTAAATTATTATTTTAAAAAAATTTTAATTATTATACAAATTTATAACATTAAAAAATCAATATGCATAATTTTTAATTTAAATTGATGCCATTGAATATTTTGAACTTTAACTTTTAATTTTTTTTTATTAATATTTAAAATAATATATTTAATATAAAATTTTTTTTTAATTTCTATTTTTTTAATATAATCATGATTTAATTCTATATTTAAATTTTTTTTTTTTTTACCATAAATTACAGCTGGTATTTTTTTATTTAATCTTAAACGACGGTTTGATCCCTTTCCTGTTAATTTTCTAAATATAGCATTTATTTCAAACATAATTTGTTTTTTTCCAAAATATTTTAAATTTTTAATATTTATTTAAAATTATATATTTAATTATTATAAAATTTTATTTTATTAAAATCTAAATAAATTAATATTTTTACATATTAATTAATGCATTTATACGATCATTTAAAGTTGGATGCGAATTTAAAAGATTATTAAATAAATTTAATTTACTCCCATTTATATAAAATGCTATTAAATTTTTATTTATTAATGGTTTAGAACTAATTTTTAATCTATTTAATGCTGCAATCATATTTTTTTTACCTATAATTTTAGCAGCACCAGCATCAGCACGAAATTCTCTATAACGTGAAAAACTCATAACTATAATATTAGCAAAAAAACCTAAAATTATTTCTAAACTTGTAAAAATTGTAGATTGAATATTTAATAAAAAATTACTTTTTTTATTATTTTGTTTTTTATTACATATTAAATCAGAAATAATTTGTGAAAAAAATAATATAAATGTATTCATTATACCTTGTAATAACCCCATAGTAACCATATCACCATTAGAAATATGACAAATTTCATGTGCAATTACTGCTTCTATTTCATTTTTTTTCATATATTTAAATACACTATTACTTAAACCTATTAATGAATTATTAGAATTTGACCCCGTTGCGAAAGCATTTATATCATTTGATTTATATATAACTATCTCTGGTGTTTTTATATTATTTAATTTTGAAATATTAATAATAGTTTTAATTAACCATTTTTCTTTTTCATTAATTGGATATTTAATTAATTTATAATTAATTGAATTTAATGTAATTAATTTAGAAAATAATATTGATATAATTGAACCTGTAAATCCAAAAAAAGTCATTATTAATAAATAAATTATGTTATTATTATTTTGTAAACCAAATATTTTTAAAAAAATTCCAAAAATAACTACTACTAACAAATTTGTTAAAGTAAGTAATAAAATTCTTGTCATTATATTTTCCTTTTTAAAATTAATTATTAATATTAATTAAATATATATTTTAAATTTATTTTTAAAAATGTCAAGTATTATATTAATTAAAAATATATTTTAATTATATATTTATATTATACTTGTTATTTTAAAAATAATTTTATATAAATTATTAAAATATTTTATGCATCCTTAGCTCAGTTGGATAGAGCAACAGCCTTCTAAGTTGTAGGTCACAGGTTCAATTCCTGTAGGATGTAAAATATTTAAATTTATATTTTAAAAATTAAATAAAATTTATTTAAATTATATAATTTTCAATAAATCATATCTAATATTTTATTGGAACTAATAAATGAAAATTAAGATAAATAATAACATATTATTATTAATATGTATTTTTTTTATAACACTTATACTTTTTTTTATAAGTATATCTCCAATATTTTTAATTAATCCTAAAGGTATTATAAGTATATTAGAAAAAAAACTTATTATTACATCAATAATGTTAATGTTAATTATTATTACACCAGTATTATTTATGACAATTTTTTTTTTTAATAAATACAATTATAAAAAAACCAATAAATATAATCCAAATTGGTGTAATTCTAAAAAAATAGAATTTTTAATATGGATAATTCCAATTATTATTATTTTTATACTTTCTTTAATAACATTAAAAACAACATATATTCTTGATCCTTATAAACCTATAATTAATTCAAATAAATCAATTGAAATTGAAGTAATATCTTTAGATTGGAAATGGTTATTCATTTATCCAAAAGAAAATTGTGCAACTATAAACGAAATTGCTTTTCCAAAAGATGTACCTATTAACTTTAAAATTACTTCAAATTCGGTTATGAATTCTTTTTTTATACCTAAACTTGGTAGTCAAATTTATGCAATGGCTGGAATGCAAAGTAAATTACATTTAATAAGTAATGAATCTGGTAATTATGAAGGTTTTTCTAGTAGTTTTAGTGGTAAAGGTTTTTCGAATATGAAATTTAATGTTATTGTAACTAAAAACAATGATGAATTTTATAAATGGATTAATTTAATTAAAAAATCTAAAAATACTATATTAAATAATGAAGAATTTAATTATATAAATAAACAAAGTGAAAATAATCCTATACAATATTTTTCTAAAATTAAAAATAACTTATTTAAAGAAATAATACTAAAATATATAAATAAAAATTAAAAGTTGAAATAAATTTAAATTACATAATTTTATAATAAGGAATAATTTATGTTTGGAAAATTAACATTTGATGCAATTCCAATACATGAAACAATTATAATGTATACTTTAAGTATAGTATTTATATTATTTTTAATAATTATAATATTTATTACATATTTTAAAAAATGGAAATGGTTATGGAATAAATATTTAACATCATTAGATCATAAAAAAATTGGTATTATGTATATTATAATGGCTATTATTATGTTTATTAGAGGTTTTGCAGATGCTTTAATGATGAGAAGTCAACAAGTTATAGTTTCATCAGGTAAAATAGGTTTTTTATCATCAAATCATTATAATCAAATTTTTACAGCTCATGGTGTAATTATGATTTTTTTTATGGCTATGCCATTTATAATTGGTTTTATGAATTTAATTATTCCTTTACAAATAGGTGCTAGAGATATTGCATTTCCTTTTTTAAATTCTTTAAGTTTTTGGTTATTTTTTAGTAGTTCATTATTAATTAATATATCTCTTGGATTAGGTGAATTTGCTAAAACAGGTTGGTTAGCATATCCTCCATTATCAAATAATGAATATAGTCCTGGTGTTGGTGTTGATTATTGGATTTGGAGTTTGCAAATATCTGGTATATCAACATTATTAACAGGTATAAATTTTATAGTTACTATATTAAAAATGAGAGCACCAGGAATGTCTTTAATGAAAATGCCTATTTTTACTTGGACATCATTATGTAGTAATATATTAATTATATTTTCATTTCCAATTCTTACAGTTACTATTGCTTTATTAACATTTGATAGATATTTAGGAACACATTTTTTTACTAATAATATGGGTGGAAATATTATGATGTATATAAATTTAATTTGGGCATGGGGACATCCTGAAGTATATATATTAATGTTACCTGCCTTTGGTATTTTTTCTGAAATAACAGCTACTTTTTCACAAAAAAAATTATTTGGTTATAAATCTTTAGTTTTTGCAACTATTGTAATTACAATATTATCATTTATAGTTTGGTTACATCACTTTTTTACTATGGGTTCAGGTGCAAATATTAATTCTTTTTTTGGAATAACAACAATGATAATATCTATACCAACAGGAGTTAAAATATTTAATTGGCTTTTTACAATGTATAAAGGAAAAATTAAATATAGTTCTATTATGTTATGGACAATTGGTTTTATAATTTCCTTTTCTATTGGTGGAATGAGTGGTGTTTTATTATCTGTTCCAGGTATAAATTTTTATCTTCATAATAGTTTATTTTTAATTGCTCATTTTCATAATGTTATTATTGGTGGTGTTGTTTTTGGATGTTTTGCTGGTATTACATATTGGTTTCCTAAATTTTTTGGTTTTAAATTAAATGAAAAATGGGGAATTAGAGCTTTTTGGTGTTGGTTTTTAGGATTTTTAATTGCCTTTTTACCTTTATATGCTTTAGGTTTAATGGGTATGACACGTAGATTAAGTCAAAATATAAATTCAAATTTTCATTTACTTTTAGTTGTTTCAGCTATAGGAGTTTTAATAATTTTAATAGGTATTTTTTGTCAATTTATGCAATTCTATATAAGTATTTATAATAAAAAATATAATCTTAATAATATTCGAGATCCTTGGAATGGACGAACATTAGAATGGTTTACTTCTTCTCCACCTAAAATTTATAATTTTGCTGTTATTCCTAAAGTTTTAAATATTGATGCATTTTGGGATATTAAAAAAAAAAAAAATAAATTAAATATAATTAAAGAAATTAAAATTCCTAAAAATACATATATTGGTTTTTTAATTGGAATATTTAGTTTTATATTTGGTTTTTCAATGGTTTGGCATATTTGGTGGTTATCAATAATAAATTTATTTTTTATTATTATTACATTAATAATTAAAAGTTTTAATATAACAGATTATTATAATATATCTATAGAAAAAATAAAAAAATATGAAGAAATTTAAAAGGACAAAAATATGATTAAAAATATTATTATTAAAAAAACATTTTTAGAAAATAAATATAAAAATATAAATGATAAAATTATTTTAGGATTTTGGATTTATATTATTAGTGATTGTATTTTATTTGCTAGTTTATTTTCAGTTTATATAGTTTTAATGAATAATAAATTGGAATATTTATTAATTGAAAATATATTTAATTTTAAAAAAATATTTATAGAAACATTAACTTTACTTTTAAGTGCTTTAACTTATGGTTTAGCAATGTCTAAAATTGAATTTAATAGTATTAATAATATTAAAAATATGATTAAATGGTTATTTATTACTTTTTTATTAGGTTTTTTTTTTTTAATTATAGAATTTAATGAATTAGTTAATTTAATTAAAAATAATTTAGGACCAAATTATAATGCTTATATGTCTAGTTTTTTTTCTATTTTAGTTACTCATGGATTACATGTTTTTTTTGGCTTAATATGGATTTTAATTATTATTATTCAAATAAATAAATATGGTTTAACTTTAATTAACAAAACTCGTTTAATTTGTTTAAGTTTATTTTGGCACTTTCTTGATATTATATGGATCTGTGTATTTACTATTATTTATTTTTTAAGTTATATAAAATGATTAAATTAACTAATAATAAAAATTATAAAAAATATAAATTTTATTCAATTAAAAATTATTATTTTGGTTTTATTTTATCTTTAATATGTACAATTATTCCATTTATATTAATAAAATCTAAATTTTTTAATAAAACTATTAAAACATTTTTAATTATTATAATGTCAATTTTACAAATAATTATACATTTTAAATTTTTTTTACATATAAATAATTCAAATCAAGAAAAAATTAATTTAATTACATTAATTTTTACAATAATTATAATTTTAATACTTGTAGTAGGTTCAACATTTATAATGTTTAATTTAAATAAAAATATGTTATTAATGTAAATATTTTAATAATTAATTAATAATTTAAAATGAATTTCTTAAAAAATATGAAATATTTTAATATAATAAATAAACTTAAAAAAAGATTTTTAATTAATCAAATTACAGAAATTAAAGAACTTACAAAATTGTTATCAAAAAAAAAAATATCATTATATTGTGGTTTTGATCCCACATCTGATAGTTTACATGTTGGTCACTTAATACCACTTATATTATTAAAAAAATTTCAATTATTTGGTCATAAACCCATAATATTAATAGGGGGAGCTACTAGTTTAATAGGTGATCCAAGTTTTAAAAAAAAAGAGCGTAAATTAAATAAATTAAAACATATCACCTATTGGACACAAAAAATAAAAAAACAAATAGAAAAAATTTTAGATTTTAATTGTTTTTCAAATAATGCTATATTAGTAAATAATTACAATTGGTTTAAAAATATGAATATTTTAAGTTTTTTAAAAAATATAGGTAAATTTTTTAAAATTAATAAAATGATAAATAAAGAATTTATTAAAAAACGTTTAAATTGTAAAAATAGTATATCTTTTACAGAATTTTCATATAATATTTTACAAAGTTTTGATTTTTTAAAATTATATAAAAAATATAAAGTATGTTTACAAATTGGAGGTTCAGATCAATGGGGTAATATTATTTCAGGTATTGATTTAGTTAATTATATTTGTAAAAAAAAAGTATATGGTATAACTTTACCATTGATTACTAATTCTAATGGTATTAAATTTGGTAAAACAGAAAATGAAACAATTTGGTTATCTAAAAAAAAAACTAGTCCATATAAATTTTATCAATTTTGGTTAAATGTAAGTGATAATAATGTTTACAAATTTTTAAAAATGTTTACTTTTATAAGTTTAAAAAAAATTGATGATTTAGAAAAAAAAGAAAAAAATCAAATTTCAAAACCAAAAGCACAAATCATTTTAGCTAAAGAAATTACATTTATGATTCATGGTAAAAAAGAATTAAATAATGTTGAAAATATTACAAAATGTTTATTTACTGGAATGTTTAATAATATGACTAAATTTAATTTTTTACAATTAGAAAAAGATGGTATGCCTAAAATATTTTTAAAAAAAAAAACTAGTTTTATAAAATCTATTATTAATGCAAATTTTTGTTCTTCTTATACTTCAGCATATAATATGATAAAATCAAATTCTATTAGTATAAATAATAAAAAACAATTAAATTATAAATATATTTATAAGAATAGTGATATTTTATATAATCGTTATACTATAATTAAAAAAGGAAAAAAAAATTTTTGTTTAATAGTATGGAAATAATTATTTAAATATGTTTAAATAATTTAATAAATTTTTTAATTTTATGTCCCAATAAAGGTTTTTTAATTCCTAACCAAGTTAATTTAATATTTAAAAAAAATTCATTTTTTAAAATAAAATTAGGTAATATAGGTTTTAAATATGTAATTATAATTTTAAATAAATTTATTCCTATAGAACAAATTTTATGTAATTTATTATATTTTTTTTTTTTAAGTAAAAACCATGGTTTTCTAATATTAATATAAAAATTAGCTAAATCAATTAATTTCATAATTAAATTTGTTACATAATTAAATTTTATATTTAAAAAAAATTTAGATATTTTTTTTGATTCTTGTATAAAAATTTTATAAATTTTAGAATTTCTAAATAATTTTGATAATTTATTATTATAATAATTATTAATAAAAAATGAATTTCTAGAAATAAAATTTGCTAATTTATTAACAAGATCATTATTTATTTTTTTTAAAAAATCTTTAATATTAAAATTAATATCATTTATAGAATTAGATAATTTATTTGCATAATAGTAACGTAAAAAATCAGTATTATATTTTATAAAATAAGATTTAGCTTTAATATAAATTTTTTTTGATTTTGACATTTTATTATTATTTATTGTAATATATCCATGTATAAATAGCTTTGTTGGTTTTCTTAATTTACTTCCTTCTAAAATAGATGACCAAAATAAACTATGAAAATAAACAATATCTTTACCAATAAAATGATATAATTTAATTTTTGATTTTTTATACCAAAATTTATCAAAATTTTTTATTTTATTATAATTACATAATTTTTTAAAAGTACTTATATAACCAATTAACGCATCAAACCAAACATAAAAAAATTTGTTTTTAATATTTTTAATTTTAAAACCAAAATATGGTTTATTTCTTGAAATATTCCAAGATTTAATACCTTGTTTAAACCATTCTAATAATTTATTTAATATTTGTTTGTTTATTATTCCAGACTTTATCCATTTATTTATTTTTTTTTTAAATAAAGATAAATTTAAAAAAAAATGTTTTGTTTTTTTAATTATTGGTTTTAAATTAGTTAATGTTGATTTTGGTTTAATTAAATCTGTAGATTTATAAAATGCTCCACAAATTTCACAATTATCTCCATATTGATTTTTAGAATAACATTTAGGACATTTTCCTTTAATAAAACGATCTGATAAAAAAATTTTTGCTTTTTTATCATATAATTGTGTACATTTTTTTTTTTTTATATATCCATTATGTTTAAGACGATCAAATAAAATATTTAATAATAATCTATTTTCTTTATTATGAGTATAAAAATATTTATCATATATAATATTAAATTTTTTAAAATCTAATATATGTCTTTTGTATATTTTTAAAATTATATTTTCTGGTTTTTTTTTTTTTTCTTTTGATTTTAACATTATTGCTGTTCCATGATTATCATCAGAACATATAAAATATACTTTTTTACCAATTAATTTATTATAACGTACCCATATATCAGCTTGAATATGTTCTAATAAATGACCAATATGAATAGAACCATTTGAATATGGAAATGCACATGTTACTATTATTTTTTTTTTTTTTTTAATCATTTTTTTAAAAAAATAAAAATTATTTAAAAAATTAAATATAATTAATAAAATTAAATATTATTTTAAATACTAAATAACTTTGTTTAAAACAAAATGAAAATATATTATTTATTTATTTTAAATATTTTAAATTATATATATAAATTAATAAAAAAAGTATTTTTGAAATTATTTATTATAATTTCAATTTTTTTTTTTTTTTTAATTTTTATTATATATAAAGAAAATAAAAATTTAAATAATGATGAAAAAAAAGCTTTATTATTTAATATTAATGGTATTATTTTTGAAAATAATAATAATAATTTATGGGGTAAATTTGGACTATCATTATTTGGGATTAAACAAAAAAAATTTTTAACAAATACATTATTTAATATAGTTAAAATTATTTATTTAGCTAGTAATAATAAAAACATTGTAGGTATAGTATTAAAATTAAATAAATTTTTAGGTGCTGATCAAGTATCTTTAGAATATATAGGTAAAGCATTAAATCAATTTAAAAAAAAAGGTAAATATATTTATGCTATTAGTGATAATTATAAATTAGCACAATATTATTTAGCTAGTTATGCAAATAAAATTTTTATATATCCTGAAGGTTTAATAGATTTATATGGTTTAAATAATGATAAAATTTACTATAAGTCTTTATTAAATAAATTAAAAATAAATTCACATATTTTTAAAATAGGATTAAATAAAACAGCAATAGAATCAAATATATATGATAATATGCCTAAAAAAACAAAAAAAATAGAAAAAAAAATATATAGTAAATTATGGTTGAATTATATTTATGATATTTCAATAAATAGAAAAATAAAACCTTATAAATTAATTTTTAAAAAAAATTTTTATAAAAATATTTTACGTAAACAAGATATTAGTAAATATAATTTAAAATATAAAATTATTGATAAAATATTATCTTATAAAAAAATTAAAGAAGAATTTATTAAAATATTTGGTTTAAATAAAAAAAGAAACAATTATAAATTTATTAATTTTTATAAATATAAAATTAAAAAATTAATTGACAATAATAACGTTATATCAGTAATTTTTATTAATGGTAAGATTTTAAATTATAATAATTCATATAAAAATGTATGTAGTTCAATTATTATAAACAAATTAAAAAAAGCGAGGTTTAATTCTAAAGTTAAAGCAGTAATTTTAAGAATAAATAGTCCTGGTGGTAGTATTAACGCTTCTGAAAACATAAGAAATGAAATTTTAAATTTAAAACTTTCTGGTAAACCTGTAATTGTATCTATGAGTAATTTAACTGCTTCTGGGGGTTATTGGGTTTCAATACCTGCAAATATTATAATTGCAGATAAAAATACTATTACTGGTTCTATAGGTATTTTTAGTATAATAAATACATATGAAAAAATTTTAAATTTTATAGGAATAAATTATGATAGTTTAAATTTATTTCCTAATTTAAATTTAAAATATAATAAATCATTAACACCTTATACTTCAAAAATAATAGAATTAAATATTAAAAGTGGTTATGAACATTTTATAAAATTAATTTCTAAAAATAGACATTTAACACCTATTGAAGTAAATCATATAGCACAAGGTCAATTATTTATAGGAGAAGATGCAAAAAAAAAAAAACTTGTTGATAAAATTGGAGATTTTGATTATGCTGTAAAACAAGCTGTTATAATATCTGGATTAAAAAAATGGCATTTAAATTGGGTTATATAAAAATTAAAAATCAGTTTTTAAAAAATAATTTTAATATTTAAAAATTTATTTAAAAATATATACTATATTAAATTAATATTTAATAATATTTAATTTAGGAAAAAAATGAAAACTTTAATTATTATAACTATGCATGGACAAGCTTCTAAAAATTTATTATTAACAACTGAAATGTTAATTGGTAAACAAAAAGACGTAATTTTTATTGATTTTTTATCAGGTGATAGTACTGATGATTTATTTAATAAATACAATCAAGAAATTAATTATTTAAATATTAATGATAATATCATTTTTTTAGTAGATATATGGGGTGGTAGTCCATTTAATACAGCTTGTCGTATTTCAAAACAAAAAAAAAATGTAGAAATTATTTCTGGTGTTAATATACCAATGTTAATTGAATTATTTATGTCTAGAGATGATAATTTAACATTTAAAGAATTAATTTCAAAAATTTATGAAAGTGGTAGAAATGGAATTAAGTTATTTAAAAATTTAAATAATATTAAAAAAAAAAAAGAAAAAAAAAAAAAACAATATAATAATAATAAACATATGAATATTAAATTAATAAGAATTGATGATAGATTAATACATGGACAAATTGTAACTAGATGGGTAAAAGAAATATATGTTAATAGAATTATTGTTATTAATGATGAAGTAAATAATGATAATATTAGAAAAACTTTATTAACTCAAATTTCACCACCAGGAATTACTTCTCATGTTATTAATATAGATAAAACAATTCGTGTTTGGAATAATCCAAAATATTTTAATGATAATGTAATGTTTTTATTTACTAATCCAAATGATATATTAAAAATAATTAAAAAAGGAATTAAAATTAAAAGTATTAATATTGGTGGGATGTCATATAAAAAAGGAAAAAAACAAATTAATGATGCTATTTCTGTAAATGAAAAAGATATTAAAGCATTTAAAGAATTAAATAGTTTAGGTATTGAATTAGAAGTTCGTAAAGTACCTAGTGATAGAAAAGTTAATATTATGGACTTAATAAATAGTATTAGATAAACGTTTAAATAATTTTCATTATATAATTAGGAATATATGGAAATTAATACATTTAAAGTTTTTTTAATATTTATTATATCTTTTATAATTGGAATGGATTCTATATTAGATGAATTTCAATTTCATAGACCATTAATTGCATGTACATTAGTTGGATATATTTTAAATGATATTAAAACTGGTTTTATAATTGGTGGAACATTAGAAATGATAACATTAGGTTGGATGAATATTGGTGCAGCTATTGCTCCAGATTCAGCATTAGCTTCAATTATATCTACAATTTTAATTATTGCTGGTGGTCAAAAAATTGGTTCTGGTATAGCTTTAGCTATACCTTTAGCTGCTATTGGTCAAATTTTAAATATTATTATACGTACATTTATTATAATAATGCAACATGCAGCTGATAAAGCAGCAAAAAAAAATAATTTAAAAGCTATTAGTTTTATACATATTATTTCTTTATTTATTCATTCTATGAGAATAGCAATACCATCTTTAATTTTTATTTTTTCACTTAAATCACCTATTATTAATCATATTTTAAATTCAATTCCTGAAAATATAACAACAGGTTTAAATATATCAGGGGGAATAATTGTTGTTATAGGTTATGCAATGGTAATTAATATGATGTGTGCTAAATATTTAATGCCTTTTTTCTTTGCTGGTTTTGTTATAGCTGCATTTACTAATTTTAATTTAGTAGCTTTAGGAATGTTAGGTATTATTATGGCTATAATATATATACAACTAAATCCTAAATATTATAAAAATAATTATATTAAAAATAATAATGATATTGATAATGAATTAGATTAAAGGTTATTAAATTTTATTTTATGGTTAAAAAACTTACTTTTATTGATATTAGTAAAGTTATAATTCGTTCAAATTTTTTCCAAGGTTCATGGAATTTTGAACGTATGCAAGCATTAGGTTTTTGTTTTTCAATAGTGCCTGCAATACGTAAATTGTATTCTAAAAAAACAAATGAAAGAAAATTAGCAATACAAAGACATCTTGAATTTTTTAATACTCATCCATATGTTTCAGCTCCGATTATTGGTGTTGTTTTAGCTTTAGAAGAACAACGTGCTAATGGTATTGATATAAATGATTCTACAATTAATAATATTAAAATTGGTTTAATGGGTCCTCTTGCTGGAGTAGGAGATCCAATTTTTTGGGGAACTATCAGACCTGTTTTATCAGCTTTAGGTGCTGGTATAGCTATGAGTGGTAATTTATTAGGACCTATTATTTTTTTTATTTCATTTAATTTAATAAGATTATTAATACGTTATTTTGGTATTTTTTATGGTTATAAAAAAGGTTTAAATATTTTAAAAGATATTAGTAATGGAGTATTGCAAAAAATAACAGAAGGTTCTTCTATTTTAGGTTTATTTGTTATGGGAGCTTTAGTAAATAAATGGACACATATTAATATTCCATTTGTTATTTCAAGAATAAAAGAAACTTCTGGTGATATTAAAATTATTACAATTCAAAATATTTTAGATCAATTAATACCTGGTTTAATACCATTATTATTAACATTTTTATGTATGTGGTTGTTAAAAAAAATAAATGCATTATGGTTAATATTATTATTTTTTGTATTTGGAATTTTTGGGTATACATTCGGAATTTTAGGAATATAAGTTATTATTTAATTTAATATTTTAAAATATTATTATAAAAATATATTTTATTTATATAATTAAATAAATTTATTAATTTAATATTTTATTTAAATTATATTTATTTATTAATTTTTAAAATAATTTAATATTGTATTAAATTTAATATATTCTAAATAGTTTTAAGGTAATTATGTTAAACAATAAACATAATAAATTATTAATTATTGGATCTGGTCCAGCTGGTTATACAGCTGCAATATATGGAGCACGTGCTAATTTAAAACCATTATTAATTACTGGTTTAAATCCAGGTGGACAATTAATAACTACAAATTTAATTGAAAATTGGCCTGGAGATTTTCAAAATATTACTGGTTATAATTTAATGGATCGTATGTATAAACATGCTAAAAAATTCAAAACAGAAATTATATTTGATTATATAAAAAAAACAAATTTCAAAAAATCTCCATTTTTATTGATTGGAGAAAAAAACACTTATACTTGTGATTCATTAATTATAGCAACTGGAGCGTCTGCAAAATATTTAAAAATTCCTTCTATTGAATTTTATAAAGGTAAAGGGGTTTCTACTTGTGCAACATGTGATGGTTTTATATACAAAAAAAAAAAAGTAGCTGTTATAGGTGGTGGAAATAATGCAATTGAAGAAACATTATATTTATCTAATATTACTAATGAAGTTCATTTAATACATAGACGAAATAAATTTAAAGCTGAAAAAATTTTAATTAATAGATTAATTAAAAAAAGTAAAAAAAAAAAAATTTTTATTTATACTAATTATATTGTTGAAAAAATTAATGGTAATGGTAAAATAATTACTAGTATAGATATTAAAAATTTAAATAATAATAATATTAAAAATATTATAATTAATGGTGTTTTTTTAGCAATAGGTCAAAAACCAAATACAAAAATTTTTAATGATCAATTAAAATTAAAAAATGGTTTTATTGAAATTGAAAATAATGAATATAATAAAACACAAACAAATATTAAAGGGATTTTTGCTGCTGGTGATGTTATGGATCAATTTTATAGACAAGCTATTACTTCAGCTGCTTCTGGATGTATGGCAGCATTAGACGCTGAGCGTTATTTAGAAAATATTTTATAATATTTATTTTATTTTTAAAATATTTAATTTATATATTTTAATTATATTTAAAATGGTGATAAATATTAAACTTATAAAATTTCAACAAATACATTATAACAAAATAAATAAAAGAAAAATGAATAAAATAAGATTAAATGATGAAAATGGTAAATTTATTGGTATATTTAGTTTAAATGAAGCAATATTAAAATCTGAACAATTACACTTAGATTTAGTAGAAATTAATTCTAAAATTGTACCTCCAATATTTAAATTAATGAATTATGGAAAATTTTTATATAATAAAAAAAAATTAATTAAAAAAAATAAAAAAAATCATAAAATAATACAAGTTAAAGAAATTAAATTAAGAGCAGTAACTAATGATAATGATTATAAAATTAAGATTAAAAAAATTATTAATTTTTTAAATAATAATAATAAAATTAAAATTTTAATAAAGTTTAAAGGCCGTGAAATTATACATAAAGAATTAGGTTTAAATATTTTAAATCGTATAAAAAAAAAAATATGTGAAGATTTAAAAATAGCTAATATTGAAATATTTTCAAAAAATATTGAAAATAATCAATTATTTATGTTACTTACACCAAAAATAAATTAAATTTAAAATAAATTTATAGGTTATTTTAAATGCAAAAAATTAAAACTATACGTAGTTCTTATAAACGTTTTATTATTAGAAAAAATAATTTTAAAAAAAAAAGTTCAAATTTAAATCATATTCTTACTAAAAAAACAACAAAAAAAAAAAGACATTTACGTTTTAAAAAAATAGTATCAAAAAAAGATTTATTAACAATTAAAAATTGTTTACCATATTTATAATTTTAAAATTTAATAATTAATTTAAGAAAATTTATGATACATATTAAACGTGGAATATTTGCACATGCTAGACATAAAAAATGTATAAAACAATCAAAAGGTTATTACGGAGCTAGATCTAGAGTATATAGAGTTGCTAAACAAGCTATTATTAAAGCTGGTCAATATTCTTATCGTGATAGAAAACAACGTAAACGTATATTTAGAAAATTATGGATTACTAGAATTAATGCTTTTGTACGTAAACAAAATTTATCTTACAATAATTTTATTAATGGATTAAAAAAAATATCAATAAATATTAACAGAAAAATACTTTCTAATATGTCAAATTTTGATAAAAATACTTTTATATTATTAATAAATAAAATTAAAAAAAATAATAAAAAGCTTATTGATAAAAATTTATAATTTTAAAATAAATAAATATTTTTAAAACATAAATTTATTATATTAAAATATCGGCGAGAGAGGATTTGAACCCCTGACCCACTGGTCCCAAACCAGTTACGCTACCAAGCTGCGCTACTCACCGTTTTATAAATTTTATAATTATAAACATAATAATTTAATTAGGTGACTAATGGGAATTGAACCCATGCCATCTGGAACCACAATCCAGAACTCTACCAACTGAGTTATAGTCACCATTATTATAAAATATTTTAAATATTTAATATTTTTCAAAAAAAATTAAGTTTTATAATTATTTATATTGTTTTTTTTTTTTTTTTTTTTTTTTAATTTTTAAAAAAAAAATACTTTATTAAAATATTATCAAATAAATTATATTTTTAAAATAATATTAAGTTTTGTTGTTTGTTAAATCAGTAATAGTACCTAAATAAACTTCAGCAGCTAAACCTATAGATTCGTTTAATGTTGGATGAGCATGCATAGTAAATGCTATATCTTCAACATCACAACCCATTTCTATTGCTAAATTAATTTCACCTAATAATTCTCCACCATGAGTTCCAATAATTGCTCCTCCAATTATTTTATTTGTTTTTTTATTAAAAATTAGTTTTGTAACACCTTCAGTACAACCAGAAATAATAGCTCTTCCAGAAGCAAACCAAGGAAAAATAGCAATTTTATAATTTATTTTTTTAATAATTGCTTTTTTTTCAGTTATACCTACCCAAGCTATTTCTGGGTCTGTATAAACAACTGATGGTATATTTTTTTTTTCAAAAATCATATAATTTTTACCTGAAATTACAGATGCTGCAATATGACCTTCATGTATTGCTTTATGTGCTAACATAGGTTGTCCAGTTATATCACCTATTGCAAAAATATTATTAATATTAGTTTTTAATTGTTTATCAACAATTATAAATCCATTTTTTTTTTTAATATTAATATTTTCAATATTTATATTATCTGTATTAGGTTTTCTTCCAATAGCTACTAAAATTTTATTATATTTTTTAATTTTAATATTAATATTATTTTTATTTTTGATTGTAATATAAGCAAAATTATCTTCAATTTTTGTTTTAATAATAATAGAATTTAACATTATATTAATTTTTTTATTCATAATTTTATATAAAATATTAGCTATATCTTTATCTGCTTCAGGTATTATTTGTTCATTTGTTTCAATTATATCTACTTTAGAACCTAAGGAATTATATATATAACTCATCTCTAAACCTATAATACCTCCTCCAATAATTAATAATTTTTTAGGTATTTCTATTAATTTTAAAGCATCATTTGAATCCCAAATAACTGATGTTTTTTTTTTAAATAATGATAATTTAATTGGTCTTGATCCTGTAGCTATAATTGCAAAATCAAAATATATTTTATATAAAATTTTTTTATTTTTAACTATTAATGTATTAATATTTAAAAATTTTGCAATACCATTAATAATTTTAATTTTTCTAATTTTTGATAAATTTAAAATACCTTCATTTATTTTTTTAATTATATTATTTTTCCATTCTTTAATTTTATTTATATCTTTTTTAAATTTACATGATATAATATGATTTTTAGAAAAAATTTTAATTTCTTCTAAAATTTTTGAAATATATAACAATGATTTAGAAGGTATACATCCAACATTTAAACATACTCCTCCTAAATTTGAATAACGTTCTATTATAATAGTTTGAAATCCTAAATCTGAACAACGAAAAGCTGCTGAATAACCTGCAGGTCCTGAACCAATAACTACAATTTGTGTTTTAATAAAATTATTCATTTTTTATTATTTATTTTATTTTTTTAAAATATTTAAAAATATTTTAATTTATTTTAAAAAATTATAAATTAATTATAATTATATTTTAATTAAAATTATTTTAAATTATAAGTATTTATAAATTTGATTAAAGTTATAACTATTATATAAATATAAAAAATAAAATATATTTAATGGAATAAATATGAATAAAAATATAAGAAATATAGCTATTATTGCTCATATTGATCATGGTAAAACAACGTTAGTAGATAAATTATTACAACAATCTGGTGTAATTAAAAATAATTTTTTTTCAGATAGAGTAATGGATTCTAATGAATTAGAAAAAGAAAGAGGTATTACTATTTTTTCTAAAAATACAGCTATTTTATGGAATAATTATCGTATAAATATTATTGATACTCCAGGTCATTCAGATTTCGGAGGTGAAGTAGAAAGAATTATGTCTATGGTAGATGGTGCAATTTTAATTGTTGATGCTTTAGAAGGACCTATGCCTCAAACACGTTTTGTAACTCAAAAAGCTTTTTTAAATAATTTAAAAATAATTCTTGTTATAAATAAAATTGATAGATCTGGATCTAGACCAGATTGGGTTTTAAATAAAACATTTGATTTATTTGTTAGTTTAAATGCTAGTGATGAACAACTTGATTTTCCAGTTATATATACATCTGCTATTAATGGTATTTCAGGTTTAGATTATAAAAAAATGGAAAATAATATGACTCCATTATTAAAAACAATTATTAATAATATTTCACCACCTAAAAATAATATTAATAAAAAATTAAGAATGCAAATTTCACAATTAGAATATAATAATTATTTAGGTACAATAGGAATAGGTAGAATTAAAAGTGGTAAATTATATTCAAATAAAGAAGTTGTTATTATTGATAAAAATGGAAATTTAAGAAATACAAAGATTTGTAAAATAATAAGTTATTTAGGTTTAAAACGTATTGAAATTAATAAAGCATATGCAGGAGATATTGTTGCTATTACAGGTTTAGGTAAAATAAATATTTCAGATACTATATGTGATATTGATAATATTAAACCTATACCTCCACTTATAATTGAAGAACCAACTATAACAATGTTTTTAAATGTAAACGATTCACCATTTAGTGGCAAAGAAGGTAAATTTATTACTTCTAGACAAATTTTAAATCGTTTAAAAAAAGAAATATTAACAAATGTATCATTAAAAATAAAGGAAACTAAAAATACTAATATTTTTCAAGTTTCAGGTAGAGGAGAACTTCATTTATCAATTTTAATTGAAAATATGCGAAGAGAAGGTTTTGAATTATCTGTATCTAGACCTAAAATTATTACTAAAAAAATTAATAATATCTTAAAAGAACCTTTTGAAAATTTATTATTAGATATTAATAAACAATATCAAGGTATAGTTATAGAACATTTAGGTAAAAGAAAAGCAATTTTAAATAATATTACTCCATATACTAAAAAACAAATTAGATTAGAATATTTAATATCATCTAGAAATTTAATAGGATTTAGATCAGATTTTATAACTATTACTAATGGTACTGGCTTAATGTATTCTGCATTTAGTCATTATGATAATTTTTGCATTAATGAAATTAATAAAAGATCTAATGGTGTTTTAATATCTAATAATAAAGGAAAAGCTGTTGCATTTGCTTTATTTAATTTACAAAATAGAGGTAAATTATTTATACAACATGGAGAAATGGTATATGAAGGTCAAATTATTGGATTAAATTCAAGATCAAATGATTTAACAGTAAACTGTATTACAGGTAAAAAATTAACTAATATGAGAGCATCAGGTTCAGATGAAGCTATTTCATTAATTACACCTATTAAAATGACTTTAGAAAAAGCAATACAATTTATTGAAGATGATGAATTAATTGAAATTACACCTAAATCTATACGTTTAAGAAAAAAAATTTTAAAAAGTAATGAAAGGAAAAAAAAAATACATAATTAATATTTTTAATTTAAATAGATTCTTTCCATAAAATATTAAATTCTTTTGTATATATATTAACTATATTTGTTATATTTTTAATTAAAATAATATTTTCAGCATTTTTAGATACTGCATTTTTAGTATAATTAAATGATCCTGTTTCAACTGAATTATTATCAATTATTATAAATTTATTATGCATAATTAAATATTTATTATTTAATTTAACTTTAATATTATGTTTTTTTAAATATTTTACAACAGTATATTTACCAATATTAGATTTTTTATCTACTAAAACTCTTATTTTTATTCCTTTTTTATGTGCTTTTACTAATAACATAGCTATTTTTTTATTTGTAAAAGAATAAGCAGCAATATCAATTGTTTTTTTTGAATTATTTATTATATTTAAAATTATATTTTCAGCTGAATTACCTGGTGAAAAACCTACTTCTATATCTATTGTATTATATTTTTGTTTAAATAATAAAAATATAAATATTATAAAAATCAAATTTAATATTTTTTTCATATAAAAATATTTTTCGAAATTTATAAAATTAAAAATAATGAATAATAAATATGATATTATTTTT
The DNA here is from genome assembly GCA_030849405.1 of Candidatus Psyllophila symbiotica. Taxonomy (GTDB): domain Bacteria; phylum Pseudomonadota; class Gammaproteobacteria; order Enterobacterales; family Enterobacteriaceae_A. Next base: position 217,862 of record CP116499.1, read on the forward strand.
ATAGGTTTAGGTTTATCAAATAGTTTAATTGCTTTAAGTTTACTTAAAACTAATTTAAAAATTTTAATAATTGAAGAAAGAAAAAAAATTAATAGTAATCATATATGGTCTTTTTTTAAATTTAATATTTTTTATAATAAAAATAATTATATTAAAAATTTAATATATAATCAATGGAATAAGTATACAATAAAATTTCCAAATAATATATATAATTTTAAAAATGGATATTTTTGTATTAAATCTAATATTTTTTATAAATATTTATTTAAAAAATTAAAACATAATTTATTATTAAATACTAGAGTTAAAAAATATAGTAAAAATTATATTAAATTAAAAAATGGTAATTTTTTATATTGTGATTTAATAATAGATGGTAGTGGATATTATCCTAATTTAAATGAATTAATTGGATTACAATTATTTTTAGGACAAGAATGGCTTTTTAAAAAATCACATAATTTAAAATTTCCAATCATTATGGATTCTACATTATATCAAGAAATGGGTTTTAATTTTATTTATGTTATTCCTTTATCTAAATTTAAATTATTAATTGAAGATACTTATTATATTAATAATAAAATTTTAAAATTAAATTTATTAAGAAATAATATTTTTAAATATATTAAAAAAAATAAATGGGTAATTAAAAGAATAATAAGAGAGGAATATGGAATAATTCCAATAAAATTAAAAAAAACAAAAAAAAAAAAATTTAAAAATATTATTTTAAATGGTTTACGTGGTGAATTATATAATTTAACCACAGGTTATTCAATAAATATTTCTTTAAAATTATCTAATAATATTTTAAAAATTAATCATATTAATTGTAAAAAAATATTAAATGAATTTAATAAATTATCTAAAAAAATTTATAATAAACAAAAATTTTATATTTTATTAAACGCTATTTTTTTTTTATTTATTAAACCAAACAAACGTTATAAATTAATACAATCATTTTATAATTTACCTAAATCTTTAATAAATAGATTTTATTTAAAAAAAATTAATTTTTTAGATATAATAAAAATAATAACATTAAAACCTCAATTCTCTTATTTTAAAATTTTATGTTTTATAATTAATTATTATTTTATTTAAAATGAAAAAAATTATTATTATTGGTTCAGGTATTGGTGGGATAGCTGTTGCGTTACGTTTACAAATACAAGGATTAAATACTATAATATTAGAAAAAAGAAACAAACCAGGTGGTTGTGCATATATTTATAAAAAAAATGGATTTATTTTTGATACAGGACCTACAGTAATTACAGATCCTAATTCAATTAAAGAAATTTTATCTTTTAAAAAAAATAAAAAATTTAATATTGAATTATTACCAGTTAAACCATTTTATAAAATATTTTGGGAATGTGGTAAAAATTTTATTTATAGTAATAACCAGAATAAATTAGAAGAACAAATCAAAAAATTTAATTTTAATGATATATTTGGTTATCGTAGATTTTTATATTATTCAAATAAAGTTTTTTCTGAATTTTATATTAAATATATTAATAAACCATTTTTATTTAAAAGTAATATGTTTTATATGTTATCAAAATTTAAAAAATTAAATTTTTATAATAATATATATAATAAAATTTCAAATTATGTTAATAATAAATATTTACGACAAGTTTTTTCATTTCATTCATTATTAATTGGAGGAAATCCTTTTCAAATATCTTCAATTTATACATTAATACATTCTTTAGAACGAAAATGGGGTATTTGGTTTCCTAAAGGTGGAATATACACTTTAATTAAAGTTATGATTAAATTATATAAACATTTAGGTGGAAAAATATTATTTAATTCTGAAGTATATAAAATTAAATCTATAGAAAATATAATTAAAAAAGTATATTTAACTAATGGTAAAAAAATAAAAACTGATTTATTAATTTCTAATTCTGATGTTATAAATACATATAAAAAATTATTAAATAAAAATTTGCCATCAAATATATATGGAATTTATTTAAGTAAAAAAAAAATAAGTAATTCATTATTTATTATTTATTTTGGTTTAAAATGTAATTATAATAAATTAACACAACATTCAATTTTTTTAGGTAATAATTATAAAAAAATAATATATAATTTATTTAATTTTAAAAAATTAAATAATAATTTTTCAATTTATTTACATTCACCTTGTAAAATTGATAATTCATTAGCTCCTAATGGTTGTGAAAGTTATTATGCTTTAATTCCAATTCCTAATTTAAGTATTTATAATATAAATTGGTTAGTTGAAGGTCATAAAATAAAATATAAAATATTAAAATATATAGAAAAATATTATATGCCAAATTTAAGTAAAAATATAATTTTTTCTAAAATATTTACACCATTTAATTTTAGTAATACTTTAAATACTTTTTATGGTTCATCATTTTCATTATCTCCAAATATATTACAAAGTGCTTTATTTCGTATACATAATAAAGATAAAATTATTAAAAATCTTTATTTTGTTGGTTCAGGTACTCATCCTGGAGCTGGAATACCAGGTGTACTTAATTCTGCAAAAATAACTTCAGAAATAATAATTAAAAAATTAAATAAATTTAAAATTTATAAAAATATATGTTAAATGATATTAAAAAAGGTTCTTTAAATTTTAGTTTTTCTTCTTTTTTTTTAAATAAAGTAATAAAAAAAAATATTTTAATTTTATATTCTTGGTGTAGATATTGTGATGATATTACTGATAACGAAATTTTAGGTTTTAAAAAAAAAAAATTTAATATTAAAAATAAAATTTTAAATATTCATAATTTTATATTAAATACTAAAAAAATTTATTGTAATTTAAATATTAAAGAATATCATTTTAATAATTTTAAAAAAATTATTTACAAATATAATATTTCTTCAATTTATATTTTTTATCATATAAAAGGTTATTTAATAGATTTAAAAAAAAAAAAACATAATATATTTAAAGATATTTTAAATTATTGTTATTTTATTGCTGGTGTAATTGGTATAATTATTATTAATATTTTCATTAAAAATTTTAATTATAATTTATTAAATAACGCATGTAATTTAGGTATAGCTTTTCAATTAACAAATATATCTAGAGATATTATAATTGATTATAAAAATAAACGTTGTTACTTACCTAATTATTTATTTAATCAATTTAATTTAAATAATTTTAATTATTTTAAAAAAAAAAATAGAAAATATCTTTATATGATAATTAAAAAAATAATTAATAAATCTAAATTATATTATAATTTATCATTTAATAGTTTATATATGTTACCTGTTAAATTATCTTTACCAATATTAATTTCTTATAAATTATATAATAAAATTTGTATAAAAATATTTTTAAATAAAAAAAAATCATGGAATAAAAGACAAAAAAATAGTTTAATAGAAAAAATTTTAATTTTAATTGATGTTTTAATTAAATTATTATATAATAAAATTAAAAATATTAAATATTTATAAATTTTATATTATTTTAATAAATAATAATTATTTTTATAATTAATACATTTAAAATTTAAAATT